>JANQFT010000161.1 GCA_028277685.1 Phycisphaeraceae bacterium | reverse complement strand
GGTGAGTGATCAGGTCGAGCACGGCATCACTCGACATCGTCAGTTCACCACCCATGAACAATGGGGAAGCGGCCAGAGCCCGTTGCACAATGAACGATCGACGCTGGGCTGGGGTGAATTCATCATCACGCGCCACGCCGTGCCCGGCTAACTGGAAACAACCTTCGCGCCCGTGGTCGGCCGGGTTCCACACCATCAACTTACCAAAGGGGATCATGTCCAGATCAGGCCAAAGCCCATCAAGTAGTAGGTCTTGAATGGCTTCCCAGCGTTCAAAGCTGCGCTCGATATCCTGCCGTCGGTCCCACACGTCGCAGGTGATGCGGAACATGCTTGCCCGCTTGTATACATCCAGCAGGTTGGTATCCATCTTGCCGCCGGGTGACAGGCTCAGTATGATGTCACGCCCGCATCGGTCAATTGCTTCGGCCACCGCTTCGATTTCACGCGGTTTGTGAATGATGTCGTCCACCTTCACCACGTCGATTCCCCACGAGGCGAACAGTCGAAACACGCTGTCGTAATAGGCTTGGGCACCGGGTTGATTCATGTCGACGCCGTACATGTAGTCGCACCACGAGCAGGTGTCTTCCGGATTGGCGATGTCGGCAGCGCGGTAGTTGGTCCCCTCGATCTGGGTGTTGATCTTCACCGCCTTGCGTGGGATGCCGCGCATCAGATGCACACCGAACTTCACGTCCAGTTCGTGTGCGCGGCTGATGATGCCATCCAAACCATCGGGGAACGATACGGGTGAAGGCAGCAGGCGGCTGAAGTCATCGATGCGCACGTCAGAAGCGTGTTTCTGACGGGTGAATTCATCGCCGGGCTCGATTTCGTACTCGCCGAACCAGCCATTGTCGATCACAAAGTACTGATAGCCGGCTGGCCTCAAGCGGGCTGCGAAAGCTTCCAGGTTGGACAGGGTTACCCGTTGATTGGCGCTGCAGCCATAGCAGTCATAACTGTTCCAACCGAGCGGGGGACGGGGAGTGAGTTCGCGTTGTGACTTGACCATGGGCGTATGCTTTCCGGAGGGGGTGGTAAACGCAATCGTGAAGGTAGCGGTGGCAGTTGCGGGCTGTCAATGGGATGTGTTGAGCAAAGTGCGCTCAATCCTGACGTGTATGTTGCGATGGGGGCATGGTCGGGCCTAACATGTGCTTGTCATATGCTTTGTGGGGTTCGAGAAACGTGTCGGCTGAGCAACCGGTTATTTCGTTGAACGAAGTGATTAAAAGCTTCGACGGTCGCGTCGTGCTTACGGGTGTCACGTTTGATGTGGCAGCCGGTGAAACCATGGTCATCATGGGTGGTTCCGGCTGCGGCAAGAGCACCCTGTTGCGGATGATCGTCGGTTCGTTCGGGCCAGATACTGGTTCGATCAAACTGTGGGGCGATGAAGTGACCACCATGGATGAAGCGGCGCTCAACACGGTGCGTCGCCGCTTCGGCATCCTGTTCCAAAGTGGTGCGCTGTTCAACAGCATGACTATCGCCGAGAACGTCGCGCTACCCCTGCAGGAACACACGCAACTCGATCCGGCCACGATCGACATCATGGTAAAGATCAAACTCGAACTGGTCGGCCTGCGTGAGCACGCAGAAAAATTCCCCGCCCAGATTTCCGGCGGGATGAAGAAACGCGCGGGGTTGGCGCGTGCATTGGCGCTCGATCCGCAGATTCTGTTTTATGACGAACCCAGTGCCGGGCTTGATCCGGTCACCAGCGCGGAGATCGATCAGTTGATGGTCGATCTTTCCAAGAAACTCGGCGTGACCAGTGTGGTGGTGACGCACGAGATGGACTCCGCTTTCACCATCGCCGACCGCATGGTGATGTTGGATAAGGGGCGCGTTCTGGCGGTGCGCGAGCGCGAATGGTTTGAATCCATTCGCGGTCACGAAGGCGATCTGCCACCTGATGAGGCACTGATTCGGCAGTTCCTCCGTGGCGATGCGCAAGGCCCCATCACCGAGCGCAAGCAAACAACAAATTACGCTGAGGATCTCCTTGGCGAAAAGCCGGCGAATCTGGGTGGCGGCCCGTCCGTGATGGCATCGCGGTAGATCGCGGTTCGTTAACTCGTTAATTCGAACACGAACACGAACACGAACAACTGCACCTGCGAGTTAACGGATCAACGAGTTAACGAATTAACGAGCCAACGAGACAAACCATGAGTCGAGACAACAGCAATTTCAAAGCGGGCTTGTTCGTGGTGGGGGGACTGGTGCTGGCGTTTGCGTGCATCATCGTACTGAGCGACCTCGAAGGCATGTTCACCCCGATGCAGCGGGTCACCATGCGCTTTGCGATCCGTGATGGCTTGCTCGGTTTGAAAGAAGGTGCGAATGTCACCATCGGTAACCATCCATCGGGCACGGTGGTGGAGATTACCGATGAAGTGAAGGGCGAACGTGTGACGGCAAAACTCGTCACCTTTGAATTGCCTGAACGCTATCAACTGTTTGATAACGCGGAGATCGAACTGGTCGTGCCTCCGCTCGGTGCGGGTACCAGCGTGAACGTGCGCAGTGTGGGTTATGATGCCACCGACGAGGAACGCAAAGCCATCATCGTGCAGGGCTGGCGGGTGATTCACTTGGATGAAGATGGCAAGCCCATTCGCGTTCCGGCCGACCTGGCTCACCACAGCCACGAAGAACTCATGGAAAAGAGTGTGCAGGCCGTGGTCGATGCATCAGGTCGCGTGAAGCGCGGTGATGCGTGGGAATATGCCCCGGGAGAAACCCTTCGCGGTGGCCGGGCTGGCAGTCGTTTGATGTCTGACCTTGTGCAGGAAATCGGCATCGGCGATGTGCAGCGCAATCAGATTCGCAACATCATCGCCAGTACCGATGTCATTCTGTCTCAGTTGGCCGAAGACCCCGAGAAACTTTCTGACGTGGTGGCCAACGTGCATGCGATCACCGAATCGCTCAAGCTCAGCATCCCCACCATCACCAAGGACACGCGCGAAGTGATGGCCAAGGCAAAATCCGTCGCCGGCAAGGCAGACGTGACCATGGGCAAGGTGCAATCGCTGGTGATGGAGAACGGCGACGACCTGCGCGCCATCATCGCCAAGGCCCGCACCACCATGGACAACGCGCAGCACATCACCGACCGCATGCGCAAGTACACCATGGCCAAGATCGACGATGCCCTCGATAAAGCACGCACTGCCATGGACGACATCAAAACCACCACCGGCGAACTCAAAACGTTTACCGTTGCCCAACGCCCGGTGCTCGAACGCACCGTGGCCAACACCCGTCTGATCAGCGATCAACTCAAACTGGCATCCATCGAAATTCGCCGTTCACCATGGCGCCTGCTCTATAAACCGACGGACAAGGAACTCAATACAGACAACCTGTACGACGCAGCCCGCAGTTTCACTCTCGCCGCCAGCACACTGGACACCACGGCTGAAAGTCTCCGCGTCCTGCTCGAGAAGCATGGCGACAAGCTCAGCGCGAAAGACCAGACCGTTCAACTCATGCTCGACAACCTGCACCAGACGTTCGAGAAATTCGACACCGCCGAAAAAGCGTTCTGGCAACAACTGCAGGAATAGGGTGCTAGTAGCGCAGCACGATTCTCGCCGGTCGAATCGATGCGCTGATGGGGATCTTCACCTCGAGGATGGCAACGCGGCGCAGCGCATGAACGCGCAACATCGATGCGTTGATGTATTTGCCTTTCTCGTCATACAACTCACACCGAATGTAACCCCGGGCAATCGCCTGCAAGGCCATGTGCTCGGTGAAGGTCAGGTCTTTCTGGGACGCCATCGCATCCACGGCGGCATCGTTTCGCGGGTACGCAGCCGTGCGCTGCAGACTGACCACCAACCCTCCGCCACCTTTCTTTTTCGTAATAGATTGCACCGTTATATAGGGGGCGAACACCGTGGCATCCACTTCCACCGCTTCAACATCGATGGGCGTGACTGCCGATCGCAGCCGCTGCCACAGCACACCGTAATCAACGAACAACGAGGTGATGCCGAGCACCGCCACCGCGGCGACCAACCCCATGCCCGCAAGTTTGAGTCGTTCTTTGGTAGAAAGTGGCGCCTCGGGTGCCGTGGTAACCGCATCAACTGTGCGCTGCTGATAGTCGACAGTGCGATCGCCCTGCACCGCATAAAGCGTTTGTGTTTCCTTCCCGCGTGTGTACTCCACACTGCGAAGCGTGGAGAACGGCAGGCTCGGAGCGTTCGGCGGGAACAACTTCAGCAATTGGTCGAACGCCTCGGCGATGGTTTGCGCAGCATCGGGGGCGAGCTTCTGTGCGTCAATCGGCGATTCGTTCGGCATCAGGCTGAATGCGTTGCCATCGATTTCCAGTTCGAACAGCAGTCCGCTCTTGCGAACGAAATTGACCCAATCGCGCAACTCCGCCTGTCCCACTTCCTCACCGGGCAGTCGACCTTCCACCAGGCCGCTCAGAACGATGGTACCTTCAATTTTTTCGCTCATGCCGTCCTGCCAAAGTGTTTGCTGAACTGTTGGATTTCACCGATGGGCTTCCAGTCGACCAACGCTTCATTCCAAATCAGGGTGTTGGCGTCGATGGCACCATTGTGAATCATGTCGACCAACTCAGATCGATTCATCGGGCCACGTGTGTTGCCGTGCTGTTCGTAGTACCAGCCGCCACCACCGCCGGCTCCTTCGCTGGCGGCTTGCGCCAGATCGCTATCCACCGCATCATCCGGGGCAACCGAAAGCAATTGTTGTTCAGTGGGTTGATCGGCCGTGAGTTGACGGGTGTCGGTGCCGAGCGTGTCGTCGTGTGCATCCAGTCTTGCGGTGGTGTGTTGACGAAACGCCTCGTTCTTCATGCGCTCCTGTCGCAGTTGCTCGCGCAGGCGACGGTTTTCACGATCGACAAACTGTTCGCGCGCTTGCTGTTCGTTCAGGTTGGGCAGCACCACCAGCAGAATGACCGGGAGGAATCCGAAAATGCCGCAAAACAAACCACTCACGACGCCGCCGCACGACCACCCCACAACATTGCGTCCTTTGGTGTTGGCAAGCATGCCGCATATCACACCGAACACCGCGGCGCAAACAAGCCCAATGAAACACGGAAGACCTTCCACGTTGAATCCCCTAAAAACCTACGACCGGTGGATGTCAATCTAATAGTTTGCCAGAACCCATTCAACGACCGCCCAGTTATGCAGCAGATGAATCAGAATACAAGGATACAGGCTTCCCGTTTTCAGTCGCACCCAACCCAGCAGGCAGCCCACCCCAAACAGGTAGGGGAAGCTGTACATCGAAAAGTGCAGTGCGGTAAACAGTCCCGCAGCCAGCACTACCGCCTTCCACGGTGCCAGCGCCACCTGCAGCCAATGCTGCACCAAGCCGCGAAAAGCAATCTCTTCGGTGATGGCCGGCAGAATGCAGATCGAAACAACCAACACCCCACGTCCCAGGCTGGCTAATGCTGCCAGGTCATCCTCGAAATCAGCCCCAAGTGCTTGCGGGATCACATCGTGGTACAGCCAGTTGATCGCCAGCAACGGAATCAACGCGGCCAATCCCACGCACGCTGCCCAGTGGTTGAAGCCGAATACCTTCAACTGGGCTTTCAGCGACCGCCAGTAGATGCCCCCCACGATGCATGTGGTGATGAACATCGTGGCATCGAGAATCAGCAATTGCAGTTCGAGTTGCGCATCGCCCAGAAGCGTATGACTCAGCCACGCTGAACAGAGCACCACCGCGACGTAAATCCAGAACACCCGCGCTACCGCCGGCGCCTTGCGATGAACCAACTGCTCATCGGTCAATGGTGCCGGACGCGAGGGCGGCAGCACCGTCTCAAAAGACTTATACGGCGTCCCACATGACGTACAAAAGTAGAACACCGCGTTCAGTCTCGCGCCGCAGTATTCACAGAAATCGAGTTGTTGCAGATTGCCCGTCGCGGTGCGTGCGCCCGCAGTAGGCAATGCCCCGTTTGTTTGCTGATTGTTTAACGGTACCGATGGGTCCGATTGATCTGATGACATCGTACACATCCACCAAAGCACTCCGCGGCAGAGGCATTGTACCGTGAAATGATGCGGAACGTTTCCCGTGCCATGGGCGTTGGCCGATAATCCGCTTGGGCGTATGCCCCACGTATCGATTGATGATCGAATGATTCACCTATTTCCCGCATTTGGGACACAGGTTCCCCATCCGCCCTGCCGATACTGACACTATGGCGTGCCACAGGTGCGCCCACCAGTGGTGGCTGCCGCCATGGCAGGCGTGCGGGCTTGGTTGACGAGGCTATAATCATCCACGTTGGCAAGCCGTTTGCACGGAAGCTTGCGGAAACGCAGTAGTCTGGGAGACGACCATGTTCGAACGTTTTACCGATCGCGCTCGCAAAGTGATGGCCCTGGCCAACCAGGAAGCCCAACGCTTTAACCACGAATACATCGGTACCGAGCACATCCTGCTGGGCCTCGTCAAAGAAGGCTCCGGTGTGGGTGCCAACGTACTGAAAAACCTCGGTGTCGACCTGCGCAAGGTTCGCCTCGAAGTCGAAAAGCTCGTTAAGAGTGGCCCCGACATGGTCACCATGGGCAAGCTGCCGCAAACCCCACGCGCCAAGAAGGTCATCGAATACGCCATCGAAGAGGCACGCAACCTCAACCACAACTACGTCGGTACCGAGCACCTGCTGCTTGGCCTGTTGCGTGAACACGATGGTGTGGCCGCTCAGGTGTTGATGAACCTCGGCCTTCGCCTTGACGAAGTGCGCGAGGAAGTGCTCAACCTGCTCGGTGCCGGGTCCAGCCCCGAAGCTGAAGCCATGGACGAACCCCCGTCCGGTGGTGGCGGGAATGGTGATCAACCCAGTGGCAAACGCGGCAAGAGCAAAACTCCCGCGCTCGACAGCTTCGGCCGTGACCTGACCGAAATGGCCAAGCAGGAAGATCTCGATCCCGTGATCGGCCGCGAGAACGAAATCGAGCGCGTCATCCAGATTCTTTGCCGTCGCACGAAGAACAACCCCGTGCTGATCGGTGAAGCCGGCGTTGGCAAGACTGCCATCGTTGAAGGCCTTGCCCAGAAAGTCATCAGCAAAGACGTGCCCGAAATTCTGCATGACCAGCGCATCGTTGTGCTCGACCTTGCCATGATGGTGGCCGGCACGAAGTATCGCGGTCAGTTCGAAGAACGCATCAAGGCGGTGATGAACGAAGTCCGTCGCGCGAAGAACGTGATTCTGTTCATCGATGAATTGCACACCCTTGTCGGTGCTGGTGGTGCCGAAGGTGCGATCGACGCATCGAACGTGTTGAAACCCGCGCTTAGCCGTGGTGAGATTCAGTGCATCGGTGCCACCACCATGGATGAGTACCGCAAGTACATCGAAAAAGACGGCGCACTTGAGCGTCGCTTCCAGATGATTCTGGTCAACCCGCCCAGCAAGGATGAAACGATCGCGATCCTCAAGGGTCTGCGTGATCGTTATGAATCGCACCACCGTGTGCAGATCACCGATGAAGCGGTCCTCACTGCAGTTGAGCTTTCCAACCGTTACATCACTGGTCGCGTGCAGCCGGATAAAAGCATCGATGTGATTGATGAGGCTGGCGCTCGCATCCGTCTCAAGAGCATGAGCAAACCGCCGGATCTCACCGAGATCGAAGAAAAGATTGAGCGGCTGAGCATCGAGAAGGACGAAGCCGTCAAGGCCGCGGACTACGAGAAGGCCGCCGAACTGCGCGACCAGGCCGAAGCCCTCCGCAAGGAGAAGGAAGAAATCCAACGCAAGTGGCGTGATCGCGCCCGCGAAGTGGATGGCGTGGTCGACAAGGAAGTGATCGCCGAAGTCGTCAGCAAGATGACCGGCGTACCGCTGACCCGACTCGAGAAGGCCGAAACCGAACGCCTACTCAAACTGGAAGACGAACTGCACAAGAAGGTCGTCAGCCAACACGAAGCGATCCACGCGATCGCCAAGAGCATCCGCCGTGCCCGCTCCGGCTTGAAAGACCCCAAACGCCCCATGGGCAGTTTCATTTTCGTTGGCCCGTCCGGCGTGGGTAAAACACTGCTCAGCAAAGCGCTGGCCGAGTTCATGTTTGGCGATGAAGAGGCGCTGATTCAAATCGACATGTCTGAGTACATGGAGAAGCACAACGTCAGCCGTCTGATCGGTGCGCCTCCCGGTTATGTTGGTTACGAAGAGGGCGGCCAACTGACCGAACGCATTCGTCGTCGGCCGTATGCTGTGGTGCTGCTCGATGAAATCGAAAAGGCGCACCCTGATGTGTTCAACACGTTGCTTCAGGTGATGGAAGAAGGACGACTGACTGATTCGTTCGGCCGCAACATCGACTTCCGCAACGTCATCCTCATCATGACGTCGAATATTGGTGCCGAACTCATCAAGGGTGGCGGCGGCAGCTTCGGCTTCAGCAAACGCGATGACGAACACAACTACGAGAGCATGAAGAGCATGCTCCTCAAGGAAATCGAACGCTACTTCCGTCCGGAATTTATCAACCGACTGGATGATGTGATCGTGTTCCGTCCGCTCACGCGCGATGACCTGGTCCAGATCGTCGAGTACGAAATGGCCAAGGTGAAGCATCGCCTGGCCGAGCGGCACATCACGCTCGAACTGGATGGCGAAGCGAGCGAGTTCCTCATCGAGAAGGGTTTCAACCCTGATTTCGGTGCGAGGCCGCTGCGCCGCGCGATCGAACAATTTGTGGAAGATCCGCTCAGTGAAGCGATCCTCCGCGGTGAGTTCGACGGCATGCACGAAGTAAAGGTTGTGCGTCGCGCGGCTGACGAAGAGCCGGGCCTCAAGTTCGAGGCCAGCGTCGGCACGCCACCCCAGGCCGAACAGCCCGCTGAAAGCAGCGAAGGCGGAACCGACACCGCCGAAGCCAGCACCACGTGAGGCGCACCTGACGCGGCTCAATTGTTCCGTCATCACGATCTGCAAACCCCCAACGCCCTGCTTAACCGCAGGGCGTTTATGTTTGGCAACCATTTTAGTTCCGTCTGTAACGGTTGTGCGGTTCGTATCGATCAATCCACCTTCGCGGTTGCACAGACAAGCGTCGGAGAATTGCGGACCTGGCGATATCAAGCCGCACGACTGGCCCGACGATAGTCCTACTATTCCCCGCCCCGGGAACGGAACCGTGCGACGCGGTTGATGTTGTTTGAAACCGGCCTCGCGGCCCGCACAGGAATAGCCCCGCTCATGAATCAAGAGCTTCTGGAGAAGGTGCTTCGCTGCCCGCGGCTTCCCAGCCTGCCCACCATCGCCATCGAGGTGATCGAGCTGTGCCGTCAACAGGATATTAATATCCGCCAGATCGCCACCACCATCAGCAACGACCCCGGTTTGACCACCAAGATCCTCAAGACGGTCAACAGCAGTTTCTACGGGCTCAGTTCATCCGTCAGTACGATCAGTCATGCGTTGGTGATTCTTGGCCTGAACAGCGTGAAGACGCTCGCGCTTGGTTTCAGTCTGCTCGGCGGCATGAAGGAAGGCCACGAAGATGATGATTTGATCACCTTCTGGCAACGCAGTTTGTATTCCGCAGTGGGTGCACGTGCGATCGCGCAGCACATGAACCTGGTGCAGCACGAGGAAGCGTTCCTCGGCGGCTTGCTGCAGGACCTCGGCGTGCTCGCCATGCTTGAGACGTTGGGCGATGAGTACATGGAGTTGCTCCGCGAATCTGGTACCGATCATCACAGGTTGTGGGAACTCGAACGCGAGAAGCTCGATCTTGATCACACTGTTGTTGGTGGTGAACTGGCTGAACATTGGAAACTGCCCAACATTCTGCACACGCCGATTCGTTACCACGAAGAACCTGATGAAGCGCCCGAAGCCCTGCAGCCGTTGGTGCAATCGGTTTGCCTGGGTACGCGTGCAGCCGATGCCTTCCTGGTCGACTCAGCCGAAGTTAGCCAGGCGTTCTTTGAATATGCCGATGAGCAACTGAACATTGAGCACGCCGATGCCGAAGCCTTGTTGGCCACCATCGCTGAAGCCACCGATGAGATGACCACGCTGTTCGACATCGACAACCACGGCGCACGGAGCGTGGAAGACATTCTCGCCGCCGCGAACGAAACGCTGTTGCAACTCACGCTCGAATCACAGCAGAACGCCAGCCAACTCGAGAAGAAGAACGAACAACTGCAGGAACAGGTCACGCGCGATTCGCTCACCGGTGCGGCCAACCGCGGTAAGTTCAACGAGTTCATGGCCGAACAGTTTGCCAACGCCTCGCGGGAAACCCAACCGCTCAGCATCGTTTTCTTCGACGCCGACAAGTTTAAGGGCGTTAACGATACGCACGGCCACCAGGCGGGTGACAAGGTGCTTGTTGCCATCAGTAAGATCGTGATGGACGCCTGCCCTGAGAACGGCTTGGTCGCGCGATATGGTGGCGAAGAGTTCGCGGTCATTCTCCCCAATTGTGATCGACGTGACGCTGCCCGACTCGCCGAGAGCATTCGAAAGACCGTCGAAGCTCAAACCATCGACATCGGTGACGATATGGCCCTCAACATCACCATCAGCCTCGGCGTGGCCACTTTCGATGGCTCCCGCTTTTTCAGTCGGCCTGAGCAACTCATTGAGGCCGCTGACAAAGCCGTCTACGCGGCCAAGGAATCCGGCCGCAACTGTGTGAGAATCTTCACGCCCCGCGCCGCATAAATACATTCGGCCGAAAATACATTGACTGCATCTGTATTCTTTTGTATTCTATTAGATGCGCTCGGCAGGATAATGGAGCATGTGTCATGTCCAAGACAGTCACCCTCAGACTGAATGATGAGATCTATCAGCGTTTTCGTCGTTTGGCGGAGCGTGACAATCGCCCGATGAGCAACTTTATCGAGACGGCGGTGCTTCGGTTCATTGAGTCGGAGCAGTTCATTGATGACTATGAGATGGAAGAGATTCGTGGCAACGAGGAATTGAACAAAAGCCTCAAACGAGCCATGCGCGATGTGAAGGCTAAGCGGGGTAGCGTTGCCTGACTTTGCCATCTTCGGAACCGATGAATTCACCAAGCGTTTGAAGAAACTGCACGGCCTCGATGCCGAGCAGATAAGACGCAAACTTCAGCAGCACATTTATCCGCAACTTCGTGATGAGCCTTTCTTCGGCCCGAACATCAAGAAATTGCGCGGTTATACACCTGATACCTGGCGGTACCGGATCGGGGATTATCGACTCTTCTACATGGTAGATACTGAAGAGCACGTCGTTTACATACTGACGCTTGACCTTCGTCGCGATGCCTATCGGCG
>JANQFT010000112.1 GCA_028277685.1 Phycisphaeraceae bacterium | reverse complement strand
GAGTGTCTTGCGGAGCACTTCGACGGAGCCTTGCACGTCGGCCTTGATCACGCAGCGCAGTTCCTTGACCTGGCCGGCCTGCATCTGCTCGAACACATTGTCCAATGACACCTTGCTCTTGCTGGCCAGTTCTTTCTTACGCTCAAAGTCGCGGCGTTGCTCGGCGATTTCTTCAGCCTTCTTCAACGAATCGACAATGTAGAACTTGTCACCCGCATCGGGCACGATGTCAATACCGCTGATTTCCAACGGCGTCGCGGGACCGGCTTGCTCGATGGTGCGGCCCTTGTCATCGATCATGTCACGCACGCGACCAAACGAACGACCCATGACAATAAAGTCACCAATCTTCAGTTGACCTTCACCGACCAGGATACGAGCCACCGCACCACGGCCTTCGTGCAGTTCCGCTTCAATCACATTGCCGAACGCCCCACCGCCGTAGCTGGCGGTCAGTTCGAGCAGTTCCGCCTGATAATCGAGCACTTCAACCAAGTCGGTAATGCCATCGCCGGTTTCAGCGGAGGTGCGGATCACTTCGGTATCGCCGCCCCATTCAGTGGGATTCAGTTCATGCTCGGCCAATTGGCCCAGGATGCGCTGGATGTTGGAATCGGTGGCTTCCTGCTTATCAATCTTGTTCAGCGCGACCACAATGGGCACACCGGCAGCTTTGGCGTGATTAATCGACTCAATGGTTTGCGGCATCATACCGTCGTCGGCTGCCACCACCAGCACGACGATGTCGGTCATCGTCGCACCGCGAGCACGCATGTTGGTGAACGCTTCGTGACCCGGCGTGTCGAGGAAGACGACTGTCTTCTTGCCACCGTCGCTGCCTTGAATGGTGGTGCGATAGGCGCCTATGTGCTGGGTAATGCCGCCCGCTTCCCCAGCGGCCACGTCAGCAGCGCGGATACGGTCGAGCAACGATGTTTTACCATGGTCGACGTGACCAAGAATCGTCACCACCGGCGGACGACGACGGACATCCGACGCATCGCGGTCCTGGATTTCCGCTTCGACCACTTCTTCGGCGGTCTGGGCTTCTTTTACTTCCAGTTCGATGCCGTATTCCATGCACACTTCCATGGCAGCTTCGACACCGATGGCGTTGTTCACCGTGGCCATCACGCCCTTGTTGAACAGGAACTTGACGATGTCGGCCGCCTTGATACCGGTGGCAGCACTGAGTTCCTTAATGGTGAACGGCTCAGCGATTTCTACCTTGCCACCGGTCTGGATGGGTGTGGCAGCAGCGGTACCACCCTCCGACCGCTTCTTCATGTCACGACGGCGCTGCTTGAGAAAACCACCTGCGCGGCTGAGCCGGGCTTCGCGTTCAGCCAGGTCCTGTTCGGTAAACTTGCTGCGACCGATCGACTCTGCGGCACCACTGCGGCCACGACGCACGTTGCGTTTGCTGCGATTTCGGTCGTCTTCACCAGGGCGCACACCAGCGCCTGCACCGCCAGCACCACGACCACGCGCCGGGCCTCGGGTGCGGATGACATCAGGTTCTCCCTGACCTGGGCCAGGACCGCCCGAACCACTGGGGCCACCTTCGCCGGGAGCGCGGCGGCGCGTGGGACGCGGCAATACGTCTGGACGTTCAACGCGAATGACTTTGGGGCCTTTCAGCTTGGCGGCCTTGGGTGCTTCAAGTTTCGGACCTGCAGGCTTCACGACATCGGGACGTTCAGGCACATTCGGCTTGACGCCGTTGGTCGGTACTTCTCCTTCAGCTACCTGATCGGTCGGCTCGTCCTGCTGCGGTTGCTCAGGTTCAGCCGCCTCGGCGGCCATGGCAGGAGTTTCTTCTTCCACTTCCGCTGGCGTTTCGACTCCAGATTGAGGTTCCGGTTCAACGGACGCTTCCTCAACCGGTGCTTCAGCCACTGGCGAAGCTTCGACTTGGGTAACTTCTGCGACAGGCGCGTCAACTTCTTCAACCGGAGCGGCAGGAACTTCCGGCTCCGGCTCAACAGCAGGCTCGCGTTTCTTCGCGGTAACAGGCTTGGGTGCCTCTTCCACCACGGGCGCAGCTTGTTCTTCTGCGGGCGGCTCGACGGGCTTGGCCTTCGCTCGTTTCCGCGCCTTGCGCACCTTCGTCAGGTCGACCTTTTCGGCGGTTTCCACCGCAGTGTGCGTGGCTGGTCCTTCGGTGAACCATTCGCGGATGGTCATTTCCAGACCCACGGACACGGCGGACATGTGGTTCTTGATGTCGAGGCCTTCGGCCTGACACTTTTCCACGATGGCCTTAGACTCGACCTCGAGTTCCTTGGCGATTTCAAAAACACGTCTGCTCTTAGCCAAGCCTGGCTCCTTATGCCCGTTCGGAAGGCGCTGCTGCTACATGCGTCGCATA
Source organism: Phycisphaeraceae bacterium (assembly GCA_028277685.1). Taxonomy (GTDB): domain Bacteria; phylum Planctomycetota; class Phycisphaerae; order Phycisphaerales; family Zrk34; genus JANQFT01. Next base: position 2,214 of record JANQFT010000112.1, on the reverse strand, counting down.
ATCAGCCGTTCTTCTTGTCTTCATCAGCGTCATCGCCCTGTGCGAGATGGGCGACATCGGTTTCATCTTGTGCTTGTGCGATTTCTTCAGCCGCGGGGCTGGTCGACTCTTCCTGATCTGCGGCGGCAGATTCCGCGGCAATCGCTACATCCGCAGGTTGGTCCGAATCGTGCGTTTGCTTCAGCATGTCGACGATATCGCCACCGGCATCATCAGCAGGTTGTGCATCGGTCTGCTCGGCAGCGGGTTCGGCGTCGGCAGCATCGTCACCACCGAAATCCATGCCGAGGATGGCAGCTGCTTGGGCAGCGGTTTCGGCATCTTCACCTTCCATGGGAGCGCCGGAAGCCATTTCCTCACGCATGCGCTCTTCTTCCTCGCGCTCACGCTGCTGCTGTTCGGCCACTTCCTTGCCCTTGATGCTGCAGGTTTCAACCATCAGGTTGGTCATGTCTTCGGTGACGCCCAACTCCGACAGTTCTTCAAGCAGCACTTCGCCGCCGACCTCTTCGATATCGAAGACACTGATCAGACCCAGCGCCGCCATGCGGTCGAGCATTTCATCGGTGACGCCGTCGATCGAACGCAGCGTCGATTCCATGGCCTCAAGGCCCTTGCTGAATTCGGTGGGTGTGAGGATGTCGACATCCCAATTGGTCAGACGGGCTGCGAGCCGCACGTTCTGGCCACGCTTACCGATGGCAAGAGACAGTTGATCTTCATTGACCACCACTGTGGCGCGACCCAGTTCGAAGCAGAGTGAAATCTCCACCACTTCAGCGGGACGCAGGGCATTGGCAATCAACACCTGCGATGATTCGTTCCAGCGCACAATGTCAATCTTCTCGCCTGCCAGTTCGTCGACGATGTTCTTGATGCGGCTGCCGCGAACACCCACACATGCACCGACGGCGTCGACCTTCGAGTCGATCGAACTCACCGCCACCTTGGTGCGATGACCCGGCTCACGCGCCAATGCCTTCAGTTCGATGATGCGCTCGGATACTTCCGGCACTTCCACTTCGAACAGCCGCTTGATGAAGTCGACATGCGAGCGGGTGAGGACGATCTTCACCTGGTTGCCGACATCGCGAACATCCAGAATCATGCATCGCACACGTTCACCGGCCTGATGCTGTTCCCCGGGAATTTGCTCGCTGCGGGGCATGAAGCCTTCCGCGCGGCCGATCTGCACCACCAGAGCACCACCCTCATAACGTTGCGCGGTGCCGGTGATGATTTCGCCAATGCGGTCATTGAATTCGTCGAAGATGCTGGCGCGTTCATCTTCGCGGAACTTCTGAATCATCACCTGCTTGGCGGTTTGCGCGGGGATGCGGCCAAGCGTGCTCAGCGGAATTTCCTCACCACTGCGGAACAGGGTGATCGCACCATTCAGACGATCGACTTCGCAGGTGAACTCTTCGGTATCCAGCGCGTTGAAGTGTTTACGTGCGGCAGAAATCATCGCCTGTTCGATATCAACGAACAACGACTCCTTGTCGACGTTACGGTCGCGTGCGATGGAGTCGATGATGCGTAGCATTTCCTGATTCATGTTGTCTGTTCCGTCATGTGGCCCACTGGGCCGGTATTAAGTTGTCGCCCCACCTTCGGAAGCCGAAGGACGTGGCCGTTAAATTGTCCAAAGCGAAAATCTTTTAAACACAAAGACCACTTGGTGTTGAAAAACACCTCGTGGCCTACTGGTAGGTCCGCGTTGCTACAACGCCGGCGGACCCTGGCGGGATGGTCGATTGACCATCACATCATGGTCGCCTCCTGTCGAAGCGTGGTAGCGATGCGGCCGCTAACCGCCCGGTCACGCCGATCAGCATGAATCACTTCACGCTTCATCGTGTGCATCCGAACTCGTAGGCCAACGTTTCCAGCATCGATCTTTCCCTTACAAACGCTACGGGTGAACTTTGCCCTCGGGGTGAAGGCAAATCCAGACCCGCACTCAAACCATCAATTTTCAACCAGATACAGGCCGGTGTCAAGCTGAGCAGACATTTCGCTCAGCCGCATGGGCACCGACTCGCCGCACGGGTATACTCGACCCTATGACGGCCAACGCTCCATCCTCTGTCCGTGGGCGCTACACCGCCACGGTAACCGCCAATCGGCCTATCTGCCGCGAACACCTGTGGTTGACGCTTCAAGTGCCATCCGAGCAGAATTTCCCGCCCACGCAACCGGGGCAATTCATCC
>JANQFT010000055.1 GCA_028277685.1 Phycisphaeraceae bacterium | reverse complement strand
ATCAAAGCAGCGCTGACGCCCACATCGGCCGAGTTGAGCGCATCGACCACATCCTGCAGGGTGTCGTCAGCTTCAATGGTGACGGTGCGTTCGAAAGTGCCATCGACGTAGTTGTCGCCGCCGGTGCCGGTTGCTTCGCCGAGGATGTTCAGGTCGGCTGCGGTGGTGCCGCCGGCTTCTTCCACCTTCATGGCCAAAGCGCCACCGGCGGTGTCCGTGAGGATCAAACCATCGCCCGCACTGTTGATCGATGCCGTCACGTCGATGCCACGGCTGTTGATTTCACTGATCACATCGGCCAGGGTGACTTCATTACCCTGCGAGAGGTCAACCGTGGCCGACACACCCAGCGAGTTGGTGATGGTGAACTGGCCCGACGCCACACCCTGGCCGGCGTTCGTGTCTTCCAGGCGGGTGGCGGTGGAGATGTAGCGTACATCGCGGTCGCCGCCGTCGAGCGAATTCGCCGCAACGCCTGCCGCACCAGTATCGATGCCCAGCACATCGGCAATATCGCCGGCACCGACATCTTCGATGATCAGGTTACTCGTGGTGGCGCCGGTGGTATCGGTGATGGTGATGCCCGTGCCCGCGTTGTTCAGCGAAGCGGTCACCCCGGCGCCCGCGTTGTTGATCAGGTCGATTGCATCCTGCACGCTGCGCGCGGTGGAAAAATCAATTTGCGTGGTAACGCCATTGCGGTTGGTGATGTCAACACTGCCGGGGCCGGTGTCGGCAATGGTGGTGTAACCCGTGCCGCCGCCCAGGTTCTGCAGCAGCTTAGAACCCATGGTGGCAATCACGCGATCACCATTGAGTTGACCGGTGTTGCCGTTGTCTTCAATGAAGAAACCGAGGTCGTTCTTCGCATCGGAAGCGGCGATGGATAGCTGCGTTCCGCTGAAGGGGTCGGTGTCTTCGATGAGCAGTGACAGGTTGTCACTGTCGAGCGATGCGGTGATGTTCGAGCCGGCGGCGGTGGCAGCTTCATTGATCTTGTCGATCACATCACCCACCGTGGTCGCACCGTCGAGGTTCACGTTCACGGTGATGTTGCTGTGGTCGGTGATGACCAGATCGTTTGCACCATTGCTGATGCGCACGCCGTTGCCATCGTTCAGTGCGCTGAGCGCGGTGTTCACCGAAATGTAGTTGATGTTGCTGCCGGTGATTTCGTTGGTGCCACCGCTGTTGCCGGCAATGCCCAGGCTGGTAGCGGTACCGGTGGAACCCAGGTCAGCCACGATCAGGTTGCTGGCGGTCTGTCCGGTGGTATCGGTGATTTTGAGTCGGTCGCCATCGATGGTGGCGGTGACACCAATGGTGGTTTCGTTGTTGATCGCGTCGAGCACATCATCCATGGTGATGGCGCGGCTGAGATCGATGGTGGCCGTTTCACCCGCGCGGTCGGTAATGCGAATTTCACCCCGGTTGATGCCGCTGTGACCATTCAGTTCCGCCAGTTCCACGGTGCGCGTGAGTTTGCCTGCCGCGGGCTCCACGCGGATGGTGGTATCGAGGCCAAGCGCGTTGGTGTCGTCATCGGCAAAACCGCGGGAGATCATCTGGTGAGAAGAAACCAGTCGGTCGACCGTGAAGTTGTACGTGCCGACCGAGGCGTCGGTGCTGGCGGTGGCACTGATCACGGAGGTGTTCGAACTGGTGGCGGACATCGCGCCGAAGACCGAGTCGTCTAGGAATGAGGAGCCGGTCAGTTCGAGCGATAACAGGCTGGCGTTCACGGTTTGAAACGCGGCCTTCTGGCTTTGCAGTTGAGTGACGCGCTCTTCGACGAGCTGACGTGGCCGGGCTTCAATGGCCATCAACTGATCAATCAGATCAGTGGTGTTGATTCCGCTGATCAGCCCGACACCGCTGCTGATCGTACCCATATCTGACTCCGTTCTGCGTCACGCCGGCAACGATCATTTGGATCGACCGACGGGCCTATTCCCGCCGGGGCCGACGCCTCTCCGAACCTACCGTTTCGAGGACGATCCGTTGTCCTCGACTGCCCCGGAAGCCCCTCACCACATGCTGCCCCTGAGGGAACTTCCTTGCGCTACACCAGCGCGCCCGCTTTGCCAATTCTGATATCGACACGCAACGCGGGCGAACTTGAACCCGATAACTGCATTCGGACGTTGAATCAGCCCGGTCGGACGCAATCGATAGACGACATCGAACTGAGCTGCCGCCAACCTTCGGCCTGTCTGTGGTTAAGCGTGGCCATCTCCGGACCGATGAATTGCATTAGCGATGCGGCCCTTTCGTCCGTATGCTGCAGCGCAAGCGTGAGCAGGTGTGGTGAGAGATTGAATTGCAGGATTCTCCATCGGTGACAGAACGATCCACATCCGGGGCAACAGCAATCGCTGATCATGGGACAGCCGCAGCTGCGGTCTCGGCATTGCTAGACCCGACCGGTCGTGTGGTATGGGCAGGTCGCACGTTGGTGCAGACGATCGGGCACCATCACACATTGGTGGGCAAACAGTTCAGTGAGTTGTTGTGTGAAAAGAACACGCCTCAAGCACAGCAGATCGATTTAGTGATTCGTCAGGCGGCGCAGGATACCGCTATTCACGCCACCATTGATTCGACCGCCCTCGGTCGGGTGCGGTTGGATATCGAGCCCATGCCCACCAACACCGGTGCGGCGTTGCACGTGACCATCGAACAGGCAGGTCCGGCGAACGAGCAGGATCCGAACGATGAGAGCTTGCGTTACGCGCTCGCTGCCCAAAGCGCAAACGATGGTTTGTGGGACTGGGATCTGGTGAAGGATGTGATTCACTATTCCAGCCGCTGGGCAAAGATGGTGGGGTTGGACCCCGCGGAACTGACCACCAGTCCAGACGAGTGGTTCAATCGCATCGCCTCATCGGACCTTCATCAGCTCCATGCCGATGTGGCCATGCATACTGCCGGTGCGACCAAGCAGTTGCGGTGCGAGCAGCGCATCAAGCATGTTGATGGTGAATACCGTTGGGTGCTTTGTCGCGGCAAGGCGGTATTCGACGATCAGAACAACGCCATTCGTCTGGCCGGCTCGCTGACCGACATCACCGAGATGAAGCATGCGGAAGACAAGCTGCGTCAGGCAGCGTTACATGATCGTCTGACAGGTTTGCCCAATCGCCGCATGCTGACCGATCACCTGCACCGTGCGGTGCAGAAAAGTGCGGATGGTCCGAAGCATCAGTCCGCCCTGTTGTTCCTCGACTTCGACCGCTTCAAGTTGATCAACGATAGCATGGGCCACGATGTGGGCGACCTTTTCCTGATCACCATCGCCAAACGACTGCGCGAATCGATCCGCAAGACCGACATGGCGGCGCGCCTGGGGGGTGATGAGTTTGTCATCCACTTAGACCCGGCTGAATCACTGAAAGAAGTGACCGACTTTGCCACGGCGCTGCAGGAAACACTCAGCGCGCCTTACAACCTGGATGGCCGGCATGTCACTTCGTCGGCAAGTATCGGCATTGCCATGTGCGATGGCGCGTATGAGAAACCCGAAGACCTGCTACGCAACGCCGATACGGCGATGTACCACGCCAAGACCACCGGCAAAGCCAAGCACGTGGTGTTCGACCAGGAAATGCACAACGCGGCCGTGCGCCGGCTTGAGATGGAAACCGCCCTGACCAAGGCCGTTGATGCGCGTCAATTTGTCCTGCACTATCAGCCCATCATCAACCTGCACTCGCGACAGATCGAAGGCTTTGAAGCACTGGCGCGCTGGCAACACCCTGAGCACGGTTTGCTGGAGCCAGAAGATTTTATTCCCGTGGCCGAGGAAACCGGCGCCATCGTGTCGCTTGGTTGGCAACTCGCGGAGATGGCGGCTGAACAACTTAAAACGTGGCGCGATGAGTACCCGCACCTGACTGAACTGACCGTCTGCATGAACGTGGCGCGACGGCAGTTGGTGATGCCCGATTGGTCCAGCAATTTACGCGAACTGATCGAGCGCATTCAGATCGATCCGGCGATGTTTCAGTTCGAAATCACAGAAACCACCATCGTCAGCGATGCGGATGTGATCACGCCGGTCCTGCAGCAGATGCGCGACATCGGGGTGAAGCTTGGCATGGACGACTTCGGCACCGGACAAAGCTCTTTGAGTTGTCTGGATGACTTCCCCATCGACGTGCTGAAGATCGATCGTGCGTTCGTGCACAACATCGATCGGGAACGCTCGTTCCCGGCGATCATCAATGCCATCGTCGGTCTGGCGCACAATCTGGGCATGAAGGTGGTGGCCGAAGGCGTGGAAATGAACGAACAGGTGGCGCTGCTGCAAGCGCTCGATTGCGATGCCTGCCAGGGTTATTTCTTCGCCCGACCCATGTCGCCAGAAGAAACGACACAATTCCTGAACGAGCATCCGGACGGCGTATTGTACATCACGCCGGCCGAAGCTTGACCTCAGCTTTCGGTCGTGGTTCAGTTTGCATCCTACGAGCCGTGACTGTGAAGGAGCGGTCGCCGGGCCGCAGGAAGTACCGTCTTCTTTATGCGGTTGAGCCGACCGCTACCTGACGGGCGCGGTTCGTTGAGGCTCGTTGATTCGAAATAAACCACTACTCAGCTTTCTGGAAAAGAAAAACGCCGCGATCTTGTGTCGCGGCGTTTGTTGTTTTGGAATGACAGGCGTGGCTACTTGTTCATGGCCTTGCCGATGAACATGCCCAGCACCGCAAGGATGATGGTGACGATCAACAAACCACCCACGTAAACCAGGCTGTTGCTGGCGATCTGCACGGTCAGGCCTGCCACGGTACCGGTCAGGCTGGTCACCACCACGAACAG
>JANQFT010000631.1 GCA_028277685.1 Phycisphaeraceae bacterium | reverse complement strand
ACGCTGGGCCATTGTGCGCGAGTGCGTCGGCCACGGTGTTCCGCCAGTAGTCGGGCGTTGGCTTGGGCGGGTGTGAATGCTTTGCCCACGGGTACATATCGTTGGGTGCGGTGTGGTTCTTGCCGATCAGTTCGCCACGCACGCCGTTGTCGGCACATAATCTGGGCAGCGTAGTGATGTGTTGATGTGTGCAAAAACCATGAATACTGTGGCAGTGTCCGTACTGACCGTGCTGATGTGAATGCATGCCGGTGAGGATGCTCGCCCGACTGGCGGCACACGTTGGCGTGGTACAAAACGCGCGATCGAACACTGTAGCACGTTTGGCAAACGCATCGATGTGCGGCGTGGGTGCGTTCGGTTCGCCATAGCAGTTGGCAATGGGCGACCAGTCATCAGCAATGACTAAAACAACACGACGTGCCACGGGTAAGCTCCTGAGATAAGCAATGGTGTGCAGTCAACGCGAACGTTGACCATAGCGATTGTGAGGCCCTGCTGCCAGTGGGGTTGTTTGACGCAGGTTGCACTGCTACAACGTATGCCTGAGCTCGTTGAAGGTGCTCAGGCGTCTTTGACTGATCCAGAGCGGTTCTTGCCTGGCAGGAACCAGTGCTCACTGAAATGGACTGGATTTTCATGACTGATACAGCCCAATCGAATCCACGATCACTCACACTCATTGAACGATGGGTCAACCGCATGACTTGGCTGGACGGCTGCGACATTCAAAGCGAACTGCAGCAAGCCAGAGATGAAGGACGCGAACTGGGTGAACTCGAGGGTCAGGCCGAGAAACTGCTCGCTGTGCCTAAACCTGATGACAGTTGGTTCCTGCATCTGGGCGAAGGTCGTAATGAAGTGTGGCTGACTGAGGCTGGTCGGTTAATCGATGCGATTCAGCAATGCCCGATTCGTGATGACTTTCCTTATGAAGAACCGAGTGACTTGGAAGGCATTCATGCAGCGCGCCCGAAAAGTGAGGCGATCCCCAACTTCCGGGGGAACGATGCGCAGTTCCAATCTCAGCTCCATGGCGGTTTACTCGGTCGGCTATGCGGCTGCCTGCTCGGAAAGCCCATCGAGTGTTTCAGCCGTCATACCATCCGCGTGTTCGCCGAAGCGACGGACAACTGGCCTATCACGAGTTACTTGTCGCGCCCGAACCAGGCGCAGCAACAGCAGATCGAGCAGGCAAAGCCCGACCAGGCACTCAAGCTTCATTTGCAAGGGCAGTACGACGGCGAGATCGAACAGATGGTCAGCGATGACGATGTGAACTACACGTTGATTGGCTTTGAAGTGGTCAAACGGCACGGTGCAGATTTCACCACGTTGGATGTAGGCCACACGTGGATGCAGCAACTACCCATCTGCGATACGTGCACGGCTGAGCGTATCGCCTATCGCAACCTGACGAATCTCGTCGTACCGCCGCGCAGCGCGACTTATCGCAATCCTTATCGCGAATGGATCGGCGCGCAGATCCGTGCCGATTACTACGGCTACGCCAACCCCGGCTTACCCGAACGTGCTGGGGAATGGGCGTGGCGCGATGCGTCACTCAGTCATGTACGCAACGGCATCTACGGGGAGATGTGGGTCGCGGCCATGCTGGCAGCAGCCTACGTCCTGCGCGATTGGAAAAGCGTCATCCATGCAGGCCTGGCTCAGATCCCTGCGAAGTGCCGCTTGGCTGAAGACATCAACAAGATCGTCAACCTGCACGAACAAGGTGCGACGTATGATCAGGTGGCCGACGCGATTCACGAACAATGGGATGAACATGATCATCACGGTTGGTGTCATACCAACTCTAACGCGCAGGTGGTCGCGATGGCGTTGCTGTGGGGCGAAAATGATTATGAAACCACCATCTGCCGTTCGGTGATGCACGGTTTTGATACCGACTGCAACGGTGCCACTGCCGGCAGTCTGTGGGGGGTGATGCACGGGGCAGACGCCATCCCCGACAAATGGGCCGCTCCACTGAACGACCGTGGTCAGGCCGGCCTGCGCGGTTGGCGGCAGTACATCATCAGTGATCTCGCGGCGAAAATGACGCAAGTCGCCCTGAAGAATCTTCCCGGCCGTTCGGAATAGCGCATCTTTAAGGTGAATCCTTATAGGCGACTATGTGTGCAACAAATGCGCGCTTGAATTGACGACGCAAAGGTTGGTATGTTGTCGCCGCGCAACCCAGAAAAATGCGAGGAGTGACCCCATGACCACCCGCCCTGATGACACCGGTTTCCGCCTGAACAAATGGGCCAACAACCCCATCATGTACCCCAAGCCCGGCAGCTATTGGGAGGCTGCCCAGGTGCGCAACCCCGCCGCCATCATGATCGATGGCAAGGTGCATCTGTTCTACACCGCCACCGGTGATATTGAGATTGAACAGAAACTCTGGGTCGGCCACGCGGTGAGTGATGATGGCTATCACTTCGAGCGCGTCAGTGAAGAACCTTGCGTCGCACCCTCGGCTGATCACTTCGATGGCTTTGACGCCGGTGGTGTGGAAGACCCGCGCGTGGTGATGATCGATGGCACGTTGTACATGACTTACTGCGCACGTTCGGTGCCGCACTGGTTGTTCCTGACCGGCACGCGCCTGGAAAACCCGCCCACGCCCGGCGTCACCTGGACCGAGAACTATCGCCGAGGTGGACTCGTCAGCACCACCGATCTGAAAACGTGGAAGCGATGGGGACCGGTCACGACCGATGATCATTACGACTGCAACATCATCCTCTTCCCCGAAAAGATTAACGGCCGCTTTGCCATGCTGCATCGCCCGAGCAAAGGCAAAGCCGAAATCGAAGCCGGTACCACTGCGGCGCGCGGCGATGGTATGGCCATCTGTTTTTCCGATGACCTGAAAACCTGGGTTGATCACCAACCCCTGGCCGGCCCCGAGTTCTGGTGGGAAGGTGGAAAGATCGGCGGGGCCACGCCACCCATCCGTACCGACCAGGGTTGGTTGACGACGTATCACTCAGTCGAACCACGCCCGGAGAAAACCGACTGGCATCCGAATCATCAGTTCTGCTATCGCACTGGCGTGATGATGCTCGACCTTGATGATCCCACCAAGGTGATCGCGCGCTGCCCGCATCCGATTCTCGAACCGGAAACGCCCGTCGAAAAATACGGCACCGTGAACAACGTGGTGTTCGCCACTGGCCACGTGATCATGGGCGATGAATTGCTGGTCTACTACGGCGGGGCTGACACCGTGCTTTGTGTGGCCACCACCAAACTGCAGGACCTGATCGACCTGGTGATGAAATTTCCGGTGAAGGCTTAACCGTTCCAGCCCGCTTCGATGAAGGCCAGGTAGTTTTCGATCACGCGCTGTGGCGGGTTCTTGTCGAACGGCCCGGCGCTGGGCGACAGCATGAACCGCTTGCCTTCGGTTTGCTTGAGTTGTCGACGAACAGCCTCAGCCATCTGCTCAGGGGTGTCACTGCGGAAGTTGTCGTACTGGATGCAGCCGATCAGTCCTGCGCGATCGCCGACGATGTCGAACGCTTCATCCAGCGTGCAATCACCGACCGGTGGTTCCTCGATGGTGTGAATTGCATCCGCGCCCATCGTGAGGAAGTCGGGCAGCACCATTTTGATTTGGCCGTGGTAGTGCTGGATCGCGCGGCAGTCGGCATCATGGATCATGTCGATGATCTGCTTCGCATATGGCACCACCCATTGTTGAAATGTATCGCGGCTGACCATCGGCGGTGAAGCCAATTCACTGCCGACGAGAAAGTAAACTTCCGCCAGCTTTTTGTTTAAAGCCCACTGGTAAATTGCACGCCATCGTTGCATTAATTTGTCGAGAATGGCGATGACAACATCGTTATGCGTCATCGACCAGATGGCATACTCTTCGAGGTTCGCGTTGTGATAGACAAAGCCGATCGGCTCACCGAGGTCGAGCATCATGGAGCCGTATTGCTCGGGAAACTCTTCGCGCTCAGCGAGATATTGCGGCAACGCCTTGTCCAGTTCTGCATGCAACCGGGCGGGATCGGTTTCGATGGGGAAGGTGGCAAGTATCTCTAGATCAGCTTCGCATTCCAGCATGTGCTTGCGGGTGACGCTGCTGCCCTTGCGACGCCACTCGCTCGTGAGGACATTGTCGCCATGCCGCCATGTGGTGCGATTTATGCTTGTGCCGTCCTGTTTGATGTCTTCATACTTGATCTCGACATTCGACGTGAAGATCGGTGCTTTCGGATTGCGCCGATTCAGCATAATCGCACGGTCTTTGGTCGCCTTGAACACCGGCACATAAGCCGGATTGGTGCGCACGTCCACGTAATACGACGTGGTGTGGTAGGGGAACAGCATCCACATCGGTGTGCGATCAGTGGGTTGGCCATCAAGGAATGCGAATAGTCGTTCGCGCGGCGTCATGGTTGCTTGCATGGTGGGCATGTTCTTCTCTTAACTTCCGTGGGCGGGCATCAATCGGTTGAGGTTCATCGTGTCTTTACCGCGCACCAGCATGGCCTTGTGCCCGGGGTGCAGTGGGGCGATATCCTGCTCGATCTTCACGATGGGCAACGTCACGCGCACGCTCATGCCCATCCGCCGTTTATCGGATCGGTTCGGGTGCGAGTGATGCAACAACTTCTCGTTGAACAAAAAGAACTCGCCCGGTTCCAGTTCGATGTTCACCACCTTGGATTCATCGACATACTGGAGGTCAGTCATGCGACCAAACAGCATGCCATCCGGCGAATCCACCATCGGGTACACATCCTTGTGCGAGCCGGGAATCACCTGCACGCAACTGTTCTCGACGGTCACGCGGTCAATGGCAACCCACGCGCTGATGTTGATCAGCGGTTCAAGCGGCCAATAACTCAAATCCTGGTGCCAGGGCACTTCCTTACCGCCCGGCTCCTTGTTGAAGAAGTTCGTGGCCCACATGATCAGGTCCGGTCCGTACAGGCAGGCCATGCGTTCAATGATCGCCGGATGCGAAGCAAGGTTGGCGATGGTCGGTGAATCCATGTGACGCGATTGCACGCGCGAATTCGGGTTGGGGCCATCGGTCGTCAGCAGGTCATCCTCGATGTGTGTGCGGATGGCCGCCATCTCTTCATCGCTGACCGCGCGGAACGGGCCAAGGTATCCCTGTTCACGGAACAGGTTGCATTCGCTTTCACTAAGACGGTACTCTGAATCAACCACGGCTTGATCTCCGGTGTGGCAAATTGACGATTCTTAATGAATAATATGACCCACAGTTGCAGATGGGCCATGGATCGTTTAGTTCCCGATTTGTACTGAACAGGTGATTCTATGTCTGAGAAGTCGAGACTGAGTCGTGTTCCTCTCAAGCAGTGGCCGCATCTGGTTGCTCAGCAGGAGCAGGGGGTGCGGGTGGACTTATCGACCGTGCCGGGGCTTTTTCGTGCGCCTGCAGAATGGTCGGTCAGTGCGGAGGCCATCGAGGGTAACCTGCTGTATCACGTGGTTTCCGGTGCGTTCGAGGCAACACTTGGTCGGCGGAAGATTCGCGTGCCCGCCGGTTCAGTGCTGTGGGTTTCTTCGGGGCAGGCACTGCAGTTTGCGCGGGTGGACGATCGGGCATTGGTGTTGCAGCGGTTTCGTCTGTTGGTCGGCAGTGAGGCGAACCTGACACGGCCCCGGCGACCGTGGATTCACTGGCAGCGCCTCGATGCTGCGGAGATATGGTTCACACGGATCATCACTGAGGCGGAGCAGCCGGATGTCCAAACGCCGATGCGCTTGCGTGGGTTATTGATCTGCCTGATGGTCGACATGGTTCGTGCAGACCGACAACCCAAAGCACAGCGTCAACTGTCGGAACAACAGCGACGCGCCATTGAAGAGCATGTGACCGAGCATCTGACCATATGGCCCACCGTCCAAGAACTGGCGCAGGTGGTGAATCTGTCAGCCGATTACTTCGCCCGTATGTTTCGCCGCACTTATGGTGTACCTCTGCGCACGTGGCTGGTTGATCAGCGCATCCGGATGGCTCAGCTCTATCTGGCAGAATCGACACTCAGCATCGGACAGGTGGCCGACCAACTCGGTTACGAGGATGTGTTCTTCTTCAGTCGGCAGTTCAAGCTTCGCACCGGGCAAACACCAAGTGCCTATCGGCGTAGTTTGATGCCATAGCGTCTCACGCTGATACGGCGGCAGCCTGCTCTGCACCGCGCACCAGTGCGTTGAGGTGTTCCGCGGAGGTCCCCACCGCTGCGCCACCCCCCAGGCTGAGTACGTACCCGTTTTGCTTGCCCAGCAGGTGGATGTATCGCGCTGCTTCATCGGCAATGCGCTCGGTTGGTCCATCTTTCACGAGCATCGGGCTTGGGCCTCCGATCATAACCAATCTACCGGACCACGCGTCGGCCATGCGCTCGGGGGCTGCGGGGAAACCGAAGCCGTTCAGTTCATCGATGCGCATGTCATCGCGTAATACCTCAAACAGATGGTTGATGTTGCCGCACATGTGCAGACTGCGCCAGCCTGGATACGCCTGCCAGATTCGATCATATGCCGGCACCACGAATTCGCGGTACATGTCGGCGCTGAGCATTTCGCCGATGTCGCAACCCATGCCGACACTGTGCTGAGAATCGCGGCCAAGCAGTTCATCAAAGTGACGGATGCAGTTGATATGACTTTCGGTCACGATATCAAGCAGGCGTTTCGATCGTTCAGGCTCAATGGCCAGCCACAGCAGCAGGTTTTCCCCGGCCAAAGCGTAAGCAGCCGGGATCGGTCCGCCGGGTTGGTTGATGATGATGTTCACCGGCACGTGTGTGCCGTTGAGGCGCACGTCAAACTCTTCTGCCATCTCGCGCATCTGGCGAAACCAGTCGAGACGAATCCGGTTCACGCCCCCGGCCGGGTCGGGCACGCGCAGGTCGTCGACCTGTTCAGGTTCATGGAGCGGATGCTCGCACTTGGGAGGTTGGTCGGCCGGCCAAACCACTTTCATATCGAACTCGGTGCCGCGCAGGCAACCGAGGTCCGGGGTGATCGTAACGCCCCCGGTCGGCAGCGGCTTGTCATCGTGCAGATACTCGCATCGCCACTTCAGGTTCAGCAGTTGCTCTCGCAGATTCTCACGCGGTCCGGCAACGTACTGTCCAGGTGATACGCCACGCTGATCCAGCACGTACCATTGATTTTCGTTGGCGAGGACAGGCACACGACCGGTTTGCTCAAAGCGCTTTGCTGCGGCGAGACGTTCCCGACGTACTTCGTTCTCTGCCAGACGCTCATCCGATACCACGATGTCGATGCGTTCGGTCATGTTCAGTCCTCGGTGCGGTCTGTTTGTAACCAGGGCAAGTGCCAGGGGCGATGGGTGGACACGGGGGCACAGCCGAGCACGATGATGTATGCTCGACGTGGCAGGTTGGTCGCGTTCGGGCCGGCGTAGTGCATGCAATAGCTGTGATGCAAACTGCAACTGCCAATGGGGCATGGCACGGCCACAGCGTTCGTGCTCCAGTAATCCTGCCCCGTGGCCACCATGGCCGACTCGTGGTCACCCGGCGTCAGGTACTCATGCGGCAGGATCGGCCCAAGGTGACTGCCCGGCACAAACTGCATGCAGCCGCCTTCGACGGTGGCACCATCCAGCGGAAGCCAGAAGTTGATGTTGCGGTAGCGTTTCGATGAGTCGTGATAAGCCTGATCCTGATGCCACGGGGTGGCAACGCCGTAACCTGCGGGTTTGAGGATCATGTGATCGCTGCGCAGTTCCACGGGTTGGCCGAGCACGCGCTCGGCAATCGCGCGAATGCGCTGTACATATCGAAGCGACATCAGTTCGGGTAGCACCTTGGATGGCGACAGGACTTGGGGTAACGCTTGTCTGCCTGCTTCATCCATGCCTCCCAATGCTTTGCGTCGCACCTTCTGGTCGGCTGCGTCCGAGAAACACCAGTTGTACAGTTCGCCAAGCTGTTCCAATTCATCGGCATCAATAGCATCGTCCGCCCGGCAGAAGCCATCGGCTAGAAAGTGTTCGGTTGCCGTCTGATCGAAAGCATCCGCATGGGTATGGCAGAATGACTGGCCGCAGGTTGTGTTCACGGTGTTCACCTCACTGTGAATGGGATATATTAAACACATCGAAAGAATATCCAGATTTATTCGGTTAAGATACTATTTCAGTTCACGGTAATTTTTATACATATGGGTGCATGCATGCCAGCAACACGAATCGTCGAACGCTTCCTGGGCAATGATGTGCCTTGCGATGCAGTCGTGGGAATCGGGCATTCCCTGCGTCGCGTTGCGGAGCCGGGGCTGTCGCTTCACGCCCATGAGTGTCATGAAGTGTGTTTGATCACGCATGGCGCGCCGCGTTGGCAGCTTGCTGGGCGCGATTACGAACTGCAGCCGGGGGACGTATTCCTGGCCCGACCCGGCGAGGTCCATGGTCATGTGTCGGGCGTGTTCGAGCCTTGTGAGTTGCGGTGGATACAGATCGATACCCGCCGAGTCGACCGTAAGGTTCAGTTGTCCAGACGAGCCGCGCTGCTTCGCTCCGCCACATGGCCCGGTGATGAACGCTTGGTCCATCTGCTTGACGCCATGCTCGACGAATGTCATCACCCCAGTCCGGACAGTGACCGTGTGATCGCTGCCACACTGCGACTGTTCATTGAATTGCTGTTCCGTAGTAGCCAGCGCATCAGCGAGAAGCAAAGCCATCCCGCGGTGGAAGTTGTCACGCAGATGATCGCCAGCGAGCCGCAATACCCGTGGAGCCTGGATGAACTGACCGAGGCATCGGGGATCGGCCGCACACAATTGGAACAGTTGTTCAAAACATCGTTGGGGGTCAGCCCGATCGCTTATGCCATGCGAATGCGTCTGCGGTGTGCTCAGCAACTTCTACGCGAAAGTGGCACGTCCATCACCCGCATTGCATATCAACTGGGCTTCTACTCCAGCCAACACTTCGCCACCACCTTCCGCAAACACTACGGTATGACGCCCAGTGCCTACCGGAAAAGCCCAGCAACATAAAGCTGGCGTGCGCTGGCTCATTTTTGCATACGTCATCTGTTCACTCAGGCTCACCCACAAACGCGCCGCGTCCGTTGGTTGCAAAGTAGACGCGCCCGAATACCTGGCGGCTGGCAACAAAATGTAGTGAATGGGATGTTTCTACAAGCGTGTTGCCCACCTTTTGCCAAGTCACGCCATCGTCGAATGAACGATACACGCTTTTGTGGCCATCACGATCGAGGAAGTTCAACACGTACAGTGTGGGCGTGTCACTTCCGGGGGCGGGTGCACCGTAGCTCACACCACAGGCCTGGCCACCTTTGAATATGGTGAGTTGCTCGAATGTTTGGCCGTAATCGGTGCTGCGAAACACGCCGTTGTCGCTGAGGGAGACGACCACCGTACCCGCAGCGCCGGGTTTGGTTGTCACTTGAATCGGTGAAGTGTTTCCACCTTCATGCCCGGTGCGCTTGGGCAGTTTCGCAGCGGTGGCGTTCCAGGTCCTGCCAGCATCTCGACTGACATAGAAGCGATTATCAATCGGATTGAAGCAGTAGAAGGTATCGCCGTTTACGGTATCGGCTGCGAGCATTTCATCCCAACTGAAATTGCGCCGCGCTTTGTTCATCGACTTCACACCAGTCGCTTTTTGCCAGGTCTTTCCGCCATCGTGGCTGTATTGTGGTGCCAGCTTCAAGCCGGGAATGTACACCACCACATCGGGATTGGTGGCAGAGACGGCAATCTTCGGGCCGCCGTGACTTGGCTTATCCGGGATGGGTTTGGTCATACGTTTCCAGCGGATACCTCCGTCGTCCGAGCGAATCACTTCGGTCGGTCCCTTCCAGCCACGATTCAACACGCCGTACCAGCGGCGAGGATGGTTTTCGCTGGTGGCGAAAGAACACATGTCGCTGCCCTGGACCTGCTTGCGATCCATATCGCCGATGCGGTTGGCGGGCAGTTCGTGTGGATTGGTCCAGCGCATGCCACGGATGTCGGCTCCCGCGGCCATTAACTCCGTGCCTTGGCCATCCGGTCGTGGTGAAACGGCAAGACTGACGGGTACCGTATCTTCCAAACCACGCCATTGCGCCGTCCAATGAATTTTATCTGCCCAGATATCATCACATTGCCACACCATGTAGGCATCGCTGTGATAGACGCGCGATTCACGGTGTGGATCAAAATTCAGTACCGCGGGTCCAGCAGCAGGCCAGAAGAAAGCCCAACTCGGAACACCGCTGTAACTCATTTGCTTGCGGTTATTATCCCGCGCCCAGAATGGGCCTTCCCACATTTTACCATCGTCCTTTGAACGGTAGAGTGGCCACACCCGACCTTTCTGCATACCACCAAGAATCAACAGATGGCCGGCCTTCTTCGGATGCACGCCCAGCACACCCACATTATTGCTCCCGGGCTTATCCGATGGTGCCAGATTGCGCCAACCGTGCTGCGGGTGGTAGGCGAGCAGTTTTCTGCCGCACATGTAGATCGTGCCATCCGGACCGCAGTCCATCTGTTTGATCCATGCTGGGTTCATGCGCACCACTGGCGCGGTGCCATCGGTTTTGCCGGTGATTTTGATGTTGGTGAAGTGCCCTGCGCCGCTCGTAGCCTGACTGCCGATCTGCACGCCCACGTGCGTCGCACCTTCGGGAACATTTGCCGTTGTTGTGTGGGGCGTCCACGTTTGCAGCCCGGGCTTGAGGAACAGTGCTTTCTTCCAGTGCGCCTTCCTGGTTTTGCCGCCTGGTAGTTTGAACACAAGTTGGGCGCCGGAGGTTTCGTGCGGTTTATTGCCGGCTACCAATTCCTGTGTTCGTGCATCCAGTGAAAGTGTGACTTCAATCATGTTCGACGGCAAGGCCACGAAACGTTGGGCAAATTTGCCTTTTTGATCAGCGATCAGGAACAGGCCCTTCTCGCTTTCATCGATGCGCACAGCACCGCGCATCCATTTGTCCAGTAGTTTCCAGTTACGGAGGAAATGCTTCGGCTTGCCCCGGATGATCGCATCCGCCAGAAGTGTAACCGTGTCTGGTACATCTGTTGACTCAGTGATTCGGTCCGCCACCTTCGCAAACGTTTTCCCGCCATCATGTGAGACGTGCAGCCCAACACCAACCACCGCCACATAGATGGTTTGACTTACCCCATTGATGATGTTGCCGTTTGGCGGATATACCACCAGATGCGTGGCTTTCGGTTTTGCATTCTTTGAAACAATGACCCTCTGCCAACTTCCGGGGGCGCCGCCGTTGGTGCTGCGGAACAAGCCATCGTCATCAGTGCCACGAAAGATGATGTCTGGGTTGGCCGGGTCGATTGCGATCGTTGGCCCGTTCTGTTTGGAGAAAGATGAAACAGGATGGACTGCCTGAAAAGTTTTGCCGGCGTCGACAGAACGCATCAATCCATTGCCGCGAATACTGACGAAAATAGTATCTGGGCGATGGGGCGAGATGGCGATCTCACTCGCCGCATTGATGCTGATGGTGGGATGCTCGAACGCGTGATTGTAATAACTGAGATTGGTGAACGCTTCGTCGGGCGAATAGCGCACAAACGGTCCGGTCATGTCGGAGTTCACGTACAACTCGTTGGGTCGTGTGGGATGGGGCAGAACATTGATGAAGTATCCGCCACCGCCGATGGGTACGTTGGACCAGCGATAGGTATGTGATAGATCGGTGATGTCGTCATCGGCATTGACGCATCCGGTACTGATGATAAGCATCATCGACAAGGCAACCATCGTGTGGTTCAACGTGCCTGTTGTTATATTCGACATGGGTGATACATCTCCGGTCGTCCTTCGGGGGTTAACGGGTTACGTGGCAACACGATCCGCGCCAGGTGGTGTTGGGGGCAACAGCCACGGCAGATTGTGGTTGCTCAGAATTTGCTAGCAGGCGTTGAGCCATGGCGACTGCTTCATGGCCGACGCGCGACCAGGCGATTTCCACAGTGTCGATGCCCGCGGCATGATTGGCCCATGTCGCTTCGGCGATCTGCACAACGGAAAGATCGTGGCCAATGCGCAAGCCCGCCTCATTTGCCCCGCGCATCAACGAAAGGGTTTCCGGCGACGCATACGTCACCACCGCCGTGGGGCGGTCTTCAGACTTCAGCCAATGGGCAATGCCGCGCCAGTGTTCAGTCGGCGTTTTCGATGGCTGAACGAGTCCATTTGGTTCACACAGTTCATATCCCGCCTTCCTGACTGCCTCACGAACACCCGCGCGACGATCGCGGCGGCTGAAGTGCACCGACTTCGTACACGCCAGATAACCGATGCGCGTATGGCCAAGCTCAAGCAGGTGTTCAGTAGCCATGCGTCCTGCTGCGCGTTCATCCGGATAAACACTGTTTTGCGAACGGCGATCATTCATCCATACCACCGGCATGCCCGTCGCGGCCATGCATTGGTCGGCGCGATCACCGAAACCTGCGTACCAATTCACAATGGCTGCATCGGCGCGAATGTCACGCAGCAGATGGGGCACGTAGGCGTCATCTTCGGCCATGCGATCCAACCACAAGTCGGCAACCACCATGCTTAAGTTGGCTCGTGCGGTGTGGTCAGCCAGCGACCCCAGCAAGCTTGCGGGGAAGTGCAAACCCGCGCCGGCGGATTCCGCGGGCAGCACCACCGCCAGGGACGAAAACCTGCCCGTCCGAATCGCTCGTGCTGCGGCATTGGGCCGATAGCCCATCTGCTCGGCCGCACGCCGGACGCGCTGCCGCGTGACTTCACTGATCATGCCCCCGTCACGAAACGCATTGGAAATGGTTCCCTGGCTCAATCCCAAACGCCGAGCCACTTCTGCTTGGGTGATGGTACTCATGGTGTTACGCCTGTGGCAGTAATCCAATGGACGATATAATTCGTATTAAATTACAGAATAATACGAATTATGTTGGAAATCCATGTGCGAGACACGGCCATGGTCATGGCGTGTGGAAGAAGCATCTGGCCAAGGCGTGTTAATGTGGTGCTGGTGGCGTCCTGGCGTGCCGTTCCGGACGGTGTTGTGCATTCTCAGCGGACTGGATAAAGAGGTTTGGCCCTCCGCAGTTCAGTGGCCCGAGCGCGCCGTACGTGAAGGTGCTGAACGTGCCAGTCGGCATTCAGGTCGAGGGTTCGGTTGTTCCCATGCTCGAGCTAATCTTGTTGGCGCTGTTTAGGTTTTGAGCGGGGTGGTGATACGTAGTAATCCCCGCGGTCGATCAAAAATTATATCGTTTGCATACTTTGTTATTGCGTTGTAAAATTCGACCATGGCCGTGCGACTGCAAGACATTGCCGATGAAGCTGGTGTCTCCCTGCCAACGGTCAGCCACATTTTGAATCCAGCCAGTGGGCGTGCGCATCGGTTCCGTGAACAGACCCGACGCAAAGTTACGGAGGCCGCAGCCAAGCTGGGTTATCGACCCAATGCGGCCGCCAAGGCCACAGTCAGTGGGCGCTTCAACGCCATCTCGCTCATTCTCGGGGCACAGTTCACCGATCGTGGTCGCGGGTGGATGGCCGGCTCGCTGCTACACGGAATCAACCTGGCCTGTCATGATGCGAAGCTGCTGCTCAGCATGGCGGCGCTGTCGGATGATGAACTGGCCGACGACGCAGCCCTGCCCGGCATCCTGCAGCAGTGGTGTTCCGATGGCTTGCTGGTCAACTACATCGTGCACATGCCGCCGCCGGTGGCCGACGCCATCATGCGCCATCGCATTCCGTCGATCTACCTGAACGTGAAACGCGACCACGATGCGGTCTACCCCGATGATGAACAAGCCGCACGCGAACTGACGCAACACCTGATCGAAATGGACCATCAGCGCATCGTCTACCTTGGCCCGGTGCGTGAAAAGATGCGCTGGCCCAACTACACCCATTACAGCGCAGCCGACCGAATGGCTGGCTACATCACCGCGATGACTGAAGCAGACCTGCCTGTCCGCGTCGTGCATGATGCCTCGATCTTCGGGTCAGCCTTCACCCCCGATGCCTGGGCGGATGTGATGGCTCATCAGCCCACCGCTGTGGTTGTTTACAACGGTGTGGGGGCGTTGCAGGTGCATGCAGCGACGCTGATGTCGAACCTGCGTGTGCCGGATGATCTGTCGATCGTCACGTTTACCGATGAATGGTCCAGTGAATCTGCGCGGCGCGACTTCAGCGGCATGCGCTTGCCCTTCATCGAGGTGGGGCAGCAAGCCGTGCAGATGCTGCAGAAGAAAATCGATCAACCTGACATTCAGCAACCTGCCCGCACGCTCGCTGCGGCATGGTGCGAAGGACTCACCTGTGCGCAGCCGAGGCGATAACCGCTGCGCCGAATCCGTCACAGGAGCAACCGATGAGAATGATACGTCCTTTCTGTCTTGTCATGGCCTTGCTTGGTCTGACCGGTGTCAGTTTCGCGGCCGACCCCGTGATCTACCGCGAGATGTTCCCCACCGGCCCAAACGCTGCGGCCAGCGGTTGGCAGTATCACGTGGGTACCCGAGCACGCGATGCCAGCAAGCAGAAGTGTTGGGCTAACGCACCGGGTGCAGGAAAACTCAATGCGATCAACAGCAAGCCCGCCGAAGGGGCGCAAGCTTGGCGAGGTTCAGTGTGGTTGGCGCACGGCACGGCGTATCTGTTCTGGACGGATGAATACCTCCCTGGTGAAACGGTCACGGCCATCAGTTGGCACATGGCGTTAAAAAACACCACCGACCGTGTGCACGTGGCGGTCCAGGTCGACAGCGATCACAACGGGCGCGACGCGAATGATCCCTGGTTGATCTCGGCAAAAAGTTTCGGCCACGAACGCACACCGGTCAAACAGGTCAAGCAGGCGCCGCGCAGCAGCTTGTCGATGACAGATGCGAAATGGCTACCGTTGACGTTCACCCCAGGTCGCGCATTAACTGCCGCCAAAGCGCGTGCACAAAGCTTACCCAAAGGAAAGATCGTGGCGTTTGGTTTGTACGCGTCAAAACGCACGGATACGCATTCATTCGATACCTTTGCCTTGCATGCAACCACGGGTGTGGCTGATGTTCCAACACCGCCGACCGCAACGAAAGCCACTGCTTCTGCACTGAACAGCATCGAACGCAAACCCGAACCGCCGATCAAACGCGATGATGGTCATCACCCTGCATTTGGCCAGGTGGTGATCGGTGGAGGTGGCTATATGACTGGCGTGTACCCCAGTCGTGCGCAGCCGGGTTTGGCGTATCTGATTGGCGACATGGTGGGGCCTTGGATTCGCAGGGATTACGATCATCCGTGGACGTTGGGTTATGTGATGGGTGACTTCGAGCCATCCGTTTATGATGTACCGCATGCCAGCAACGGTGGGGGTGGGGCGGTGCTGCACCCGACCAACCCGCTCATCGCTTACGTCGACATCGGCAACGGTGCGGTGTACGACGGTCCGATCGGTGTGTTCAAGACGATCGACGGGGGCAAAACCTGGCAACACAAATTGCAGAAGTACACCGCGGGTAATCAGGATCGCCGCAAGCCCCTGACCGGCTCACGCAAGTGGGGACCGAGCCTGGCGATTGATCTGGTGAATCCGGAAGTCGTCTATTGGGCCACACGAAAAGATGGCGTTTGGCGCACCCTCGACGGCGGTGCGAATTGGACGCAGGTACTCAACGCCGAGACGCCCACCCGCAACGTGGTGGTCGATCCGAGTGAACAGGTCAACGGCCGTGCGAAAACCATTTACGTTGGAGCGATGGATAAAGGCATGTACGTCAGCCACGATGGGGGCGACAGTTTTCAACTTGACGCCGATTTCAACGCCATCGCCGGCAAGGCGCCAGTCACCATGTGGTTGCGCGCGGCGGATGATGGTGTGATCTACGCTGCGACGCGCAAGCACATCATGCGGCACGATGATGAAGATTGGCACGACATTACCCCCGCCCCCGGCGAGAAGGGCAGGTTGTACAGCGTGGCCACCAATCCGCATGATTCACGCCAGGTCATCACCACCCGTGGCAAAACACTCTATCGCAGCAAAGATCATGGCAACACGTGGCAGGTGGCCAAGGTCGCACACGATCGCAACCGCGCTTGGTTCCGCCGGTTCCGTTTCAACATGGCGCTGGCGAGTTTGTCATGGGATCCGCATCGGGCGAGCACAGTTTATTCCGCCGATGTATTCGGCACGTGGAAAACGCGGAACATCTGGGCTGAGGTGGTGCAATGGGAACACCATTACCGCGGGGCGGAGATCACCGTCACCATTGAATTGTGCACACCGCGCGGTGTGGCAGAACAAGACATCGCACCGCTGATCAGTGGGGTGTCTGATGTGCGCGGCTTCCGCCATCACGACATTCATGAACTGCCACACAACTTCATCATGGCGCCGGGTGATTACTCCACTTACGTGACAGGCCTGGACTTCTGCGAAGCCGACCCGAACATCGTCTACGCCTGCAAAGCGTTCGCGCATGGCAAGGCGAAAGTCTTACGTAGTGAAAACAACGGTCGCACGTGGCGCGAACTGCCCAATCCGCTTCCTGAGCAGAAGCATTCCGGCGGGAAGATCAGTGTGTCCGCCACCGACCCGAATCGTGCGGTTTATTTTCCCAGCCAAAAGCATCCACCCATGGTGACATCCGATGGCGGCAAGACGTGGGGCATCTGCACGTTGACCGACGGTTCACCCGTGCCGTTTGTCTACGATAAAGGCGGCGCATACAACTTTGCTGCGGCTCAGGTGTCGGACCGTGTGGATGGCAGCACGTTTTACGTTTATTCCAACTCGAACAAGCGTAAGGATGAAAGCCCGCGCGGGTTGATGATCAGTCGTGATGGTGGCGTGACGTGGCAACCCAGCGACACGAAACTCGGCGGCTCGCATCCGCACGACAGCATTTCTCCGCCACACATCGATGCCATGCCGGATCAGGCCGGTGAACTGTGGCTGGCGTTAGGGGGTGGGGGCATCTGGCGCAGTACGGATTACGGCAAGACCGCGCAGAAGATCACCCACTTTGAAAACGCGCGGCCGAATATGTTGGCCATCGGCGCTGCCGACCCGGACCTACCGAGGGCGCGGCCGACGGTTTACGTGTTCGGCAAAGCCGTGGGCGATGATGAGCACGCGTTGCATGTTTCCAAGAATGCCGGCAAGACGTGGACCAAAGTGCCAACACGTCAGCGATACAACCATGTCACGCCGAATCATCTGGCGGCCGATCGTCAAACGTTTGGTCGGGTGTACCTCGGCACGCCGGGTCTGGGCATCTGGTACGTGCAGACCGATCGACTGATCGATTGATACGTAGACGCGTAGGTCCGGGCCTGCCCGGATAAATCATTCACGCTTTGGGAACACGTCCGGGCAGGCTCGGACCTACGCTATGGCAACCTACGGTTTCGGCAGCGTCGGCTCGGCCTTGAACTCGCGCTCGAACACGTTGGGTTTGCGCAGGCGGTTGATGTCGAAGCCTGCGAACTTGAAAAACGCTTCGATCTCCGCCATTTTTTCCGGCGTGATCACGTGATTGGGATAGGGCAATGTCTGGCCTGCCAGCGAGGGAATCTGATTTGACCACGTGACCGCATCCGCTCCGAGTAATCGTGAATTACGGTCTTGCCCCGTCAGGTTGCGCCATGCTGTGAAATCAATCTGGGCATCGCGCTTGGGCAGAATCCTGCGGCCGTAGATGTGCCGTTCATCATTCGGGCCGAACTGTGCGGAGCCTTGCGTGCTGATGTAGGTGTTGTTGTTTATCTTCAGCCACTCCTTGAAAAAGTGACTGCGACGTTCGGGGTAATCCTTTTGGAAGCGCACAGCGACACTTTGGGCATTGGGTGATGTCTGCACGATCAGGTTGTTCGTGGCGGTCACACGACCCAGGGCGGCAGTTTTTACCGGAATGGTTTTGGTGCCGTACGCATCATCTAAAAAGTTGCGGGTGGGGCTTGGCCGGCCGTAATTGCGCTCGTGGGTCATGCGGATCTGTTGGCCGTTGCCAACGATGATGTTGTTGCGCATGGTGATGTTGTCGCTGCATTGCACTAATGCACCCACCCCGTTGTAAGCCAGGGTGCTGTTTTCCAGCATGGCAGGGCCGTCGCAGATTTCGTAGTAGAAACCGGCGCTGAGGTTGTACGCGGCAAACAGGCCATCGAAGTTGTTGTTCTGGCAATCGACATCCAGCCAGTACCCATAAGCCAGGTTGCCGATCAGGGCGTAGTTGCGCACCATCAGATCACGCAGGTGTGTACTCTTCATGCCCGCCACCGCCCAACCGGTGAAGCCACCCCACCAGCCGCGCCAGTTATTGAAGTTGGCTTCGCAATTTTCCACGAGGATGTTGCGCACGGACGTGCCGCTTTCACCGCCGTAGCCGTTGTAGTTGAACTTGCTGTTTCGCAGGGTGATGCCGTCGATCTGCAGGTACCGGAACCCGGTGCCGTTGTTCCAGATGAAGTTGCATTGATCGACCATGAAGTTGCGGTACATCTTGTTCTTGCCGGTACCGATGAAGAATAGAGGGGAAGCGTTCTGGTCGCCGCCGTAATGCCTGAAGGTGATGCCCCGAACCACGGTGTTGTGCTTGTTGTAGATGCGTAACACCATACGACGCGCGGTGACTGCGATCTCGGCCGTGTTCAGGTCAACTTCCGGGGACGGACAGATGTAGATCATCTTCTGATCAGCAGGATGCAGCACCACGCCGAATGTGCCGGGAATGAGCGCGGTGGCGGGATCGATCGGGCCCTGGTAATCCGCATCACCACCCACACGCCCCATGCCCCTGCGCGGTACATCGGGGTACTTCTCCAGCATCACCTGGCGAAGCGGTTGATCATCAATGAACGCCATATCCATCCGATACCCCAAAGGTTTGTTGGGGTTGGTGGCATCGTAGTGTTTGCGGTCCCAGCCGATGTCGTTCGGCAGGGCACGCTTGTAGATGGGATGACCGGCGTCGGTCTGGCCTGCGCGCTCCCACTGATCGATGGGATACAGATCCGCCCCATCGAACACCACCTTCGCGCCGGGCGCTGCTTCGATGATCAACGGTTCGCGCATGGCATGGTAGCCGAGTCGATCACCATAGATTGCGTGGATGTCACGCTGCTGGCGGGTTTCGGTGCCTTCCCGGTAGATACCTTCGTGCAAAACAATGCGCACGCCGTGCCCAGCCTTCAGGTGTTTGCGCGTATGAACGAGCGCGTGGCGGAACGTCTTCAATGGTGCCGCTTCGGTGCCGGGCGCCTCATCATCGCCCTTTGGTGAAACGTGAATCACTTTGCTTGCCCGCGATTCATCCACCACCGCGCCGGTAATCGCGTGCGGGGCAGGCTCGGTGAACTCCGTGCCTTGACGCAGCAGGGGAATGACCGGTTTGGGAACGCGATTAGGCAGTGTCTTCAAATCAACATCGGGCCCAAGGTTCAAAATCGTCACATCGCCGATTTGCATCTTCTGCTTTTCATGGCCGATGAATGCGGTGAGACGGTTGTTCTTATCTTCCGCTGTACGTGCGGCAGTGGCTTTGAAGGCGAAGTAAGCCGGTGCCCAGGTGCGGCCGAAACTCATCTTCACCTGTGAGCCCGGTCCAGCCTGCACATCCATCACCGCGCTGCCCACATCCACCGCGCGACCGACCATGTATATGAAAAGCACATCACCCTTGTTGATCGGTTGGGTGTACTTGATCTGCATCTGCACGTTGTGTGGCTTGCCGGGCTTATTGGCGGCCGCCGCTTCGTAAGCTTTGCTGAACGACTCGCCTTGCACGTTCACGATCTTTCCTCGCCCCCAGTACCCGTGCGCGCTGAACAGCGCGAGCGATTCATCCTGTGTTGCCCCCAGCATGCTGACGGCATCCGGTGCGATGTGGCGCACAGCATCACGTGCATCATCGCACCATGCAGTGGGGGTCAAGGCGAGGCAGCAAATCGTGACGACCAACAATACAGGCAAAGCCTGATGGTGCAGTTTCATCGGTAATTGATTCCGTAGCAGGGGTGAATTCGTAAGGAGTTTACTGTTGAGCGCGACCGGTCCACCATTGGTTTTCCAGTTTGTTACTGGAGCGAGGC
>JANQFT010000600.1 GCA_028277685.1 Phycisphaeraceae bacterium | reverse complement strand
CTGGTCATGACCCTACTCGGAGATGCCCCCAAGGTCGACGACCGCGTGACGCTTGGCAACGTGGAGATGCGCGTCGAACGCATGAGCGGACGCGGCATCGACTCGGTCCTGCTTCGCCTGATCACCGAGGAACAAACTGGGGAGGATGACGCATGATCACCTGCCTGGCGAACCTGGCCGATGCAACTGCATCCCCTGCTCCGGAGCCACTGAGCGCGTTGGCCA
This sequence comes from Phycisphaeraceae bacterium, assembly GCA_028277685.1. GTDB lineage: Bacteria > Planctomycetota > Phycisphaerae > Phycisphaerales > Zrk34 > JANQFT01. Next base: position 15,877 of record JANQFT010000600.1, on the reverse strand, counting down.
TCGCCATGTGGTTCGTGCTGGCGTTGATCGGCGTGATCGCATCCGCCATTTTCAGCGGGCAGGAAACAGGCATCTACTGCCTGAACCGTGTGCGACTGCATCTGCGTGCCCATCGCGGCCACGGAGCAGCGGGTATCCTGCGCGAGATGGTGCATCACCCCAATCGCCTGCTGGTCACCCTGCTGATCGGCAACAACATGGTGAACTACCTGGCTTCGTTCGCCATTGCCGTATTGTTGGCTGCATCCGGTATGAACGACTGGGAGCAGGTGGCCGTGAATGCAGCCATTCTCACTCCACTGTTGTTTGTGTTTGCAGAGGTGCTGCCAAAGGACGTCTTCGCACGCTACACCGACGGGCTGAGTTACTTCTTTGCCCGACCGATTCGATACCTGCAGATTGTGTTCACTTGTATGGGGTTACTACCGTTGGTGGCTGCGTTCAGTCGCTGGTTATCGCGGGTGTTGGATTCGCAGGAAATCAGTGGCGCTGCCATGCACCCACGTCGGACAGTCACTCATTTGATGCGCGAGGGAGTCGGGCAAGGTTTACTCAGCGCCCATCAGTCGGCATTCATCGAACGCGTGCTGCATCCCACCGAGCAAACCGTGGCCGACGCCATGATGCACTGGCCACAGGTACACAAACTGCGTGACAATCAACCTGCCGAAGCCGTGTGGGCGTTGGCAAATCGCGTGCCTTATTCGCGATTCCCGTTGGTGAACGCAAACGGCAGCATCATGGGCATCGTCAACGTATTCGATGTGCTGCTGAATGATCCAGACAACTGCCCGCCGCTGGCTTCGCTAGCGACTGAAGCGCTCAATCTGCCACCGGATATCCACCTGCGCGATGCCCTGATTCACCTGCAGAAAGCGCAGGTACACATGGGCATCGTGCGGAATGAAGCCGGCAAGCCGCTAGGCATTGTCACACTGAAAGACCTGGTCGAGCCGATCACCGGCGATCTGGCGGCGTGGTGACCGTATTCTTCACTCAGCCCTTGGCCCAAGGCCCCAGGCCCTCTACACTTGCCACATGGACGAACAACAACTCAAACAGCGTATCGCCCAATGGGAAAAAATGACCGCCGAGGATCCGTCCAACGCCATGGGATGGTTCTCGCTGGGTAATGCCTGTCGTGATGGCGATGAACCGGAACAGGCTGCCCGTGCGTTTCGCAAGGCGATTGAGTTGGATGAGGGTTTGAGCCGCGCATATCAGTTCCTTGGCCACATCCTCATTCAGCAAGGGGCAGAAGACCAGGCAACCCCCATTCTCACCAAGGGGTACACCATCGCCGCCGAGCGCGGAGATGTGATGCCGCAACGCGCGATCGGCGCCTTGCTTGAAAAGATCAACCAACCCGTGCCAGAAGTGAAATCACAGGCGCCGCAGGTGGAGGTGACGGGTGACCAGGTCGTCTGCCGTCGCACCAATCGGCCCGGTAACCGCTTGCCCGATCCGCCGATGCGCGGGCCGATCGGGAAGTTTGTTTACGATCACTATTCCGCCGAGACGTGGCGCGAATGGATCGGCATGGGCACGAAAGTCATCAACGAACTTCGCCTCGACTTCGGCAACGTTGAACATCAGCAAACATACGAGCAACACATGATGGAATGGCTCGGGTTCACCATGGATGATGTGAACGCATACGAAGCGGAATCATAATGGCAGCCCCGGGTTGCCACCCGGGGCTACCCTCGAATCATCAATCAATCGGAAACGGGGGTTGCGTGAGTGCCTTGGCCGCCAGGCACATCAGCGCCCAGTCGTTGTCATCCCCGGCGATGCGGTTGGGCTTGATGTGGCCGCAGGACCTGCAGCGATGCACGATCGACCATTCGCCATCAGCCTTCACCCAGATCGCGATCGGTTCCATCGCCCCGCCGCATATCGCAGCACGATCACCGGGCGCATCGTCCACATGCCGTGACCATAAACAATGCGGACAATGGTTGCGATGCTTCGTACCATACGCGACCGGGTCGATCATCCGACCGCAGTGTTTGCATTTGAACGCCTGCTGACGACCACCGTCAGTCCGGCGCTTATGTGTCTGGTATTTCACAGGGAATTCCTCGAATACGGTTGGTTCGGTTCATTGGCAATGTCCTAAGTTGAAGGTTCGAGGTGACGACAATCTCATATGCAGACATGAAGGCCCTTTCGGTGATAAGTTGAAAGAAATCGCGCACCGGCCGCGCGGTGTGTTGATTAATTCTGGGAACAAAAAAACGGCCGCCCGATCAGGCAGCCGCGTGAAGACTTACGTACAGATAACGTCGTTCAAGCGCAAACCGTCAGCCGGGTTGACCTCCGAGTTGTTTGATCGCAACAAGCATCAATGCCCTTTCGCTTGAGGGGTGAACGTTATCCAGCAGGAACAGTACAACATGGATGGCCCGGGGGCAAGTGGAATGGGGGTTGGGGGAATGATAGCTGCGGCGTCCGCGCCGCAGAACGCGGCGTAGCCGCGTCGCTTCATACCCCCTCTCCCCTTGGGAGAGGGGTCACCCACCCGATTCCAATCGCCAGGTGATGTTCTCGCCGCGTTCACCTTCGCAGTTGATATGCACGTGGAAAAAACCACGTCGGTGTTTGCGGAACAGCGGGTAGATGATCTTGCGGTCGGTATCGGGAATGTTCAACCCGTCAATCTCATCCCATCCATGCCATTCGAGCGTGCCTTCGTCGAATGCCATGCGTTCGATCTGCATGGGTCGGGTGACTTCGTAGAGGAACATCAACCAGTGCGTCTGCCCGCCGAACCCGCACTCGCTGACCAGGCCGGTGAGATGAATGTCGTTGAAATCAAGATCGAGCAGCAGTTCCTCGCGCATCTCGCGCAGGGCGCACTCAGCAGGTGATTCGCCATCATCCATGTGTAATTTGCCACCCGGCGGGCTGTACAACCCCTTGTTCGGTTCGTTCGCGCGATGCAGCAGCAACAGCCGATCCTGCTCGTCGAACACGTAACAAAGCACCGCAATCCTGTAGGGAAGTTTGGTCTGCATGGATACATCGTACCGGTTGGCGCTTGAGTGTGTACAAGAGTACTTAGTTAGATACCGCGCATCATAATATGATCGTTGACTGGGGCTGTATTTGGTGTATATTTCGATGTTCGGATGCACACAGGGGAGCACATTGATGCCTTTGACATGGGGCCTGGCGATAAGTACCTATAATCGGGCTGATGTGCTACCCCGGTGCGTGCGGCTCGCACTCCAACAGACCCGCCCACCCGTCGAAGTGGTCATTTGCGACTCCACGCCCGATCCTGGTTGGGATCAAAGCAAACAAGCCGTCGAGCAATGCCTGCATGAGTTCGGACCCAACGTACGGCTGCGCTATCTACGCTCGCCTGCAGCTCAACAGACAATCCAGCGCAATGTCGCGATCGATGCGGCGTCGGCCGACATCCTGTTCATGATCGATGACGATTCCCTGATGTACACCCAGTGCGCAGAGCATACTATGAGTCTCTACGAAGCGCCCGAGGGTGATCGGATCGTGGGCATTGCACCGGGAGAAGCATCGCATGCACCCGACGAGCCTCAACCCTCAAAACGTAACACGCTGGTGTGTCAGGCAGGACGCTCATCTCTCACGCAACGATTACTCAGCCTCTATTATTATGGGTGGCACCCACGCCCCAGGAAGCCTCTACCGTCGTTCCAGGTGCAGCAAGTGCCGTTACCTCATCATGTGGTGAGGGAAATGGTGGGGGCTTTCATTACTTGTCGACGGGAGGTTGTCAAGAAAGTACGTTTTGACGAACATCTGGTCACTGGCCATTTCGAAGATGGCGAGGCTAGTCGACGGCTATGTGAGCATGGGCTATTGTTACACTTAGACCTGCCGCTGATTTATCACGCCACGGCGGTCAGACCGACAGGCCAAGGCCGACGCAGCATGCTCGCGCGATGGGGATGGGTGATGAATCTTGCCTACCTGCAACGCAAGCATTATGGACACCATTGGCAGATTCGTGCGCATAGTTTCTTCAATTGGATCCGCTTTGTCGGCCATGATTTCGCCCTGGGGCTATTTCGCCGAGACTTCACCAAACTCAAAGGTTGCTTGCTCGCGCTGCCGTCTCTGTGTCGGCTGCAGGCAGCCAGCCCCGATACCTACGCGGACACACTGGTAACACTCTCTCATCAGATGCGTTCCCGGCAAGAGCGGCATGAATAGCTATGGCTTGGCGATACAGCAAATTCAACCCACTCCACGCCCTACCTCGCCTGTATCAGGAATGGTGTACCTCCCGTCGGCTGTTTCGGCGACGGTCGGTACTCATACTGATCTTGTTGCGCAGTGTGTCGCCCAAGACTCACCGGTGGCTTCCGCTGCCAGGCATCTGTCAGGTCAAGTTGCGCGATGGCGGCCCACCATTGTACGTCCGCAAGGGCACGACTGATCACTACTGCATTTGCGACGTCGTCACGGGCGTTGAATACAGCATCGTGCACCAGTTGACGCCAAATCAGATCAAAACGGTCGTCGATCTAGGGGCAAACATTGGATCAGCAACATGGTGTTTCTCCCGCATCTGCGCTGCTGAACGTATTATCTCCGTCGAACCCGACTTGGCTAACTTCCAGATGCTACAGCGAAACTGCGAACACTTGGTCCAAGAAAAGCGAGTAAGGTTAGTGCAAGCATTTATCGCATCCAAACGTGGCACCGCAACCATCGACCGCTCTGGCTATGAAGATGCCTACCAAATGGTAGTCAATGCTGACCTCCACAACCAAGACACCGAACACATCCCGTGCGTCACAATGCCTGATCTGCTCAGCGACCAAACGTACGAGACAATTGATTTGCTTAAATGTGATATCGAAGGCGCCGAAGCCTCACTCTTCGCAGACTGCCAACCATGGATTGGCCGCGTTCGTCACCTGTTGATTGAAGTGCACGGATCATATGATTGCGATGCGCTGCTGGCAGACCTGCGACGTAACGATGCCGATTTCGAAGTCCTAGACAGTCAGTGCAAAGGATGCATGTCCGTCATCGCGTTAACGAACCGAAACCTGCCTAAGTCGCAACCCCCATCTCCCCCTCAGCGCGTGATGCCAAACTAGCCTGGCGCATGCGCCGCTGGCAGTAGCAGCCGGTCCTGCTCATCGAACACGTAACACAACACGGCAATCTTGTAGGGCAGCTTGGACATGGGCGTGACATGGTACGAGAAAAGGCGTGGAGACTTAAGTCCCCACGCCTTGCATGGTTGTTACACGTGATAGACGTACACTAGGTCAATTGCAGGATCATGTGCACATCCTTCGGCTCCATCTCATAACAATCGCGGTGCACGAACGGCGTGGGCTCAAAACCGATCGAGCGATAAAACCCTTGTGCCGAATCAGACGGCATGGTGGAAGCATATATCGCCTTCGCCCCGGTTCGCTTCGCTTCATCGATGGCCAGCCGCAACAATCGACTGGCAATTCCGCGACGCCGATGGCTGGCGCTGATCCAGAGCGCCGTCAGTTCTGCCACGTCGGGGGCGAGTTCATGCATCAACGCGGCAAAACCAACCAGCCGATCCCCTGCTAACGCGCCCCACGCGGCTCCACCGGCAGCCAAATCGCCCTTGATAGATGCCGCACGCTGTGACCAACCTTGCTCACCGTACGTTTGTGGCCGTTGCCAACGCTCAGCGACCGGTTGATAGACGCCCTCTTTCCAATACCACACCACTTCACCCACCTCAGAGACGTCTATCTCCTGAATGCGTTCAACCTCATCGGCCAACATACCGCGCACTTCAATACCACTCAGTTCATCTTGCATCAGTAACGTTTCCTTTGGATGCGCATGCAACAGCACTGCCGCACACGCAACATACTAAACAGAGAAATGATGCCGATCCGATCAAGCCTGAACGACGCGAAGTTGCATCACAGACAGACCGTCGGCACGATCGAGATGGAAGTTCGTACCGTCATGGCACACCTCCTTTCGATTGAGGACAGACCCAGTTACGACCCGGCAGTAAACGCTTTCTTGAAGTCGGCGATGGCGGTGGCAATCTTGTCGGTCAGTTCATCGTCCAGCGCCTGCTTGGTGACAAGTTCTTCGCGGACGGCCTTGGCCGTGGTGCGGAAATGGTCGAGCAGGCCCTTTTCGAATTCGGCCACACGCTTCAGGTCCACATCATCAAGGTAACCCTTGGTGCCGGCGAAGATGGAGATGACCTGGTCGATCACGTCCATGGGCACGTACTGCGGCTGCTTGAGCAATTCGACCATGCGTGCACCGCGGTCGAGCTGACGTTGCGTGGCCTTGTCGAGTTCCGTACCCAACTGAGCGAACGCTTCCAGTTCGCGGAACGCGGCGAGGTCGAGTCGCAAGGTACCAGCGATCTGCTTCATCGCTTTGATCTGCGCGTTACCACCCACGCGGCTCACGGAAATACCCACGTTAATGGCGGGTCGCACACCGGCGAAGAAGAGTTCGGGTTCGAGGTAGATCTGGCCGTCGGTGATGGAGATGACGTTCGTCGGAATGTAGGCCGACACGTCACCTTCCTGCGTTTCGATCACGGGCAGCGCGGTGAGTGAACCGCCACCTAAGTCGTCGCGCAGTTTCGTTGCGCGTTCGAGCAGACGACTGTGCAAGTAGAACACGTCACCGGGATACGCTTCGCGACCGGGCGGACGACGCAGCAGCAACGACAACTGACGATACGCCACCGCCTGTTTTGAAAGGTCATCGTACACGCACAGCACGTGCTTGCCGTTCCACATGAAGTGCTCGCCCATCGCGCAGCCGGCATAAGGCGCGACGTACTGCAACGGTGCCGGATCGGCGGCGGAAGCAGACACCACGATGGTGTAATCCATCGCGTTGTTCTTACGAAGCGTTTCCACCACGCCGGCCACGGTTGATTCCTTCTGCCCCACCGCCACGTAGATGCAATAGACGGGGGTGTCAGTTTCATGGGTGTAGCGCTGATTGATGATAGTATCGATGGCGACGGCGGTCTTGCCGGTCTTGCGGTCGCCGATGATCAGTTCACGCTGACCGCGGCCGATGGGAATCATCGAGTCGATCGCCTTCACACCGGTCTGCAGTGCCTTCTTCACCGGCTGACGTTCAGCAATACCCGGTGCGATGATATCGACCTTACGCGTTTCATTGGTTTCGATCGGACCACGCCCATCCAGCGGACGACCCAGTGGATCGACCACGCGGCCAAGCATCGCTTCACCGACCGGCACGCTCAGCAGATCGCCCGTCGCGCGAACGCCCATGCCTTCCTTGATCTTCAGGTAGTCGCCAAACAGCACGGCACCCACGGTGTCCTCTTCGAGGTTGAACACCTGGCCCATGATGGGTTCGCCGTCTTCGGAATCGAAGGCAAGCAGTTCGCCGGCCATCGCGTTGCCGAGGCCCGACACACGCGCGATGCCGTCGCCGACTTCAAGCACCTTGCCGACCTCGGAAACTTCAAGGTCCGCCTGGTACTGGGCGATTTCCTGCTTGATGACAGTGGTGATTTCGTCGGTTTTGATTTTCATGAGTGTTGCTCCGCAACGACGAAGAGGCGTAGGCGTCGAGGCATCAAGCCAGGAGGCCGGGCTTATGTTATCAAGGCATCAAGCCATCGAGGCACCGAGGAGTTCATTTATTCTGGTGCTGTTCTATGGCACGAATCAGTCCGTTAATCAGCCGCTCCACTTCACGCGCGGCGTTGATGATGTTGCCGCAATTCTCATCGTAGTCAAGATCACCTGCGAGACGGCTTTGGGTGATCAGTTCGTATGTCGATCCACGCGCAATGCGCAGGAACCGCAAGTAATCCGTTGTCGACTGTCGTCCCCAGCCTTCAGCGATGTTGGATGGAATGCTCACCGCTGCACGGCGCATCTGTGTCACCAAGCCGAATCGCTCATCATCCGGAAACAGCTTCGTCAGTCGATAAACCTCCAGCACAAGTTGATACGCCTTCTGCCAGGCGACCAGGTCTTCATAACTTTTCACCGCCCCGCCCATATCAAATCCTCAACATACCTTGATGCCTCAATGGCTCGATGCCTTGATGGCTTACGCCTCTCCCTCGGCCCCAGGCCCCAGGCCCTGTCTTGCCGCCTCACGGCCGGCTTCAATCAACTCGTGTTTCATACGTTTCAGTTGCGTGGCGATCGAGCCGTCGATTTGTTTATCGCCGACGCGGATGGTCAGGCCGCCGATGATGTTTTCGTCCACGCGGGTGTGGAGGATGGCCTGGCGGTCGAGCGCGGCGGACAAACGTTGGCGGATGGTTTCTTGCTGGACGGCGGTCAGTTCGCGGGCGGTGGTCACGGCCACATCGACTTCACCCTGATGGTCTTTCACCATCTGCCCGAACGCCACGGCGATAGGGGCAAGGTGATTCAGCCGATCTTTTTCGTTGACCACGCCGAGGAACTGGTAGGTCAAATCACTCACGCGACCACGGAAGATGTTCTCAATGGTCTTCGCGCGACGGTCGGTGCTGATCGACGGCAGATCGAACACGGCCTTGAGCTGCGGGTTGCTGTAGAGCAATTCGACGATCTGCGTCAGTTCATCGGTCACCTCATCCAACGAGCTGGCTTCGACGGCGAGTTCGAACAAACTGCGCGCGTAGACGTTGGCCAGTGCGTCGGCGAGTTGCGGGTTGTCTAAGGTCGTGGTGTGTGCCATCTCGTTAACTCGTTAACTCGTTAATTCGTTAACTCGTTGATTCGTTCACTCGATCATGGCCAACCCGAGTTAACGAGTTAACCAGTTAACGAATCAACGACTTATCCCGCCTTACCCATCTCGTCCAGCGACTTGTCGATCAACGACTGCACGTCTTCATCATTCACCTGACGCTGCAGCATCTTGCCGGCGACGGCGGTGGCGAGTTCAGCGGCGTGAGCGTACAAGTCCTGCACGGCCTGTTGCTTGGCCAGGCGGATTTCATCGGCGTTGCGTTTGCGCATGTTGGCCGCTTCGGCTTCGGCATCAGCCAGCATCTTGCCACGCGCGGCATCGGCATCGGCGCGGGCCTGGTCGAGCATCTTGCGCACCTCGGCGTGAGCTTCGGTCAACTTCTGCTCGTACTCAGCGAGTTGCTGTTTAGCAGTTTCACGATCCTGCTCGGCGGCGGCCAAATCGCCCTGTTGTTTTTCTTCCCGCACGCGCAGGGCTTTGAGTACCTGCGGCCACACGAGAATACTCAGGGCGGTGAAGAACACGCCGAACACCACGACGGTCCACAGCATTTCATACCAGAGCGTGGGGTCGGTGGGATCGGGCACGAGTTCGCGGTCGGCTGCGGAAGCAAGGCTTGGGCACATCCACAGGGCGAACAGGCCAAGCCCGATCGAACGGAGCATACGGTTGCCAGTCATCAGCGAGTCCTTTGCTGGACGGTGCGTTTCGTTCAAAGACGTGTGACCACGATCAGGCAGCCACACGCGAAATTCATTTCAAACAGCGTTAGTGTGCGGCAGCCGCTTTGAAGAAATCGCCAGCCAGACCGCCAGCCACCACGATCGCGAAGAACGTGAAGCCTTCGATGAGGGCGGCGGAGATGATCATCTGGAGGAAGATCTGACCGGCCGCTTCAGGCTGACGTGCGGACGACTGCACGGCGTTGGCGCCGATGTTACCGATGGCCTTGGCCGCGCCGAAGCACAGCAGACCCAGGCCGATGCCTGCACCGAACACAGCAATGCCGGGGCCGAGCATCGATACCGCTTGGGCGATGGTGAGGAACATGTGCGAATCTCCTTCGAACGGTTTTTGTATCGACGAGAAGTTTTGATGTGCCCGGTGCGTCGATTCACCAGGCGAGTTTCTGTTTAAGCGTGTCCCGGTTCCGCAACATGATCGCCATCGTGGTCGGCATGTTCCTCATCATGGTGTTCATCGTGGTGGGCGGCACCCAGCGAAATGAAGATGACTGTGAGGAACGTGAACACATACGCCTGCAGGAACGAGACGAACAATTCCAGGAACGTGAACGCGGCCGCACCGAGGATGCCAAAGCCCTTGCCCATCGCACCGGCGGAAATCACGAGGATAATCAATGAGCCCAACACCAAGTGGCCGGCCACCATGTTTGCCATCAGACGCATGGCCAAGGCGAACGACTTAATTAGGGGCCCCAGAATGATTTCGAGACCGAACAGCCCGATGTTGACGATCACCAACAAGATATTCAGTAACAACTGTGGAACGAATAGGACGCCGCCTGACATTTTCTGTAAGGGTACAGGGCATCCGTGCTTGAGGTAGTTCATCCCCTGTTCACGCAGGGCAATACCGTGCATGAGGATAAAAGACATGGCGGCCAACCCACCCGTGAAGGCCAGGTTCCCCGTCATGGTACCGCCGAAGTGCGACCATTTTTTGTTGATCAATCCGAGGATCGGGCCGGTGGGAATCAAGCCCAGCAGGTTCGCCCCGAGGATGAAGAAGAAGATCGACCAGATGTAGTAGATGTACTTGTCGGTCAATTTACCGAGCAACGGGCGAGCCATTTCATCACGGAGGAACACGCAGATGACTTCGATGATCTGCGCAATGCGCCCCTTGGTGACGTAGCCATCCACGCCGCGGTCGGTGCGGATGCGCATCGCGCGACTGGCCATAAAGAGCACCACAAAACCAAGCGTGAGTGCGACCAGGCTCATCAGGTGATGGTTGGTAAACCACGAAGACCCGAACAAGTAGTGCGGCAGCACGTGGCTCATCGGATCGGGTGTGGCGGATGCTGCAAGCATGAGCGTCGGCATCATGCGGTTTTTCCTTCCGTGGGAATCTGCGCCGATTCATTCTTCTTCGGCAATTGGATCCGCTTCACGTGACGGCTGATCAGGATCAGCTCGATCATTAACACATAAAGATACGCTCCCGCCATCCATAATACGAATCGCTCGCCCATGCCCAGCTTGTCGCCAGCCAATGCGAGTGCCCCGCAACCGATCAATCGCACCAACATACCGATCATGAAACCGTATGCCGCGCCGGCGGGTGTCTTGCGATCCATGATGATCACCGGCAACAAACTCAACAGGGCAAAGCCTCCGCACGTGAGTACCGCCACCGTCGCATCCAGTTGCTGGCTTGTCGCGCCCATTGCAGGTAAACCGAACCACAGGATGACCGAGGCGGCGCAGGTGGCCAATACGAGCACGCCGCTCGCGGTGATCCACTTGAAACGAGGCCGGTCATCGGAAGGTGGGGTCATGGAAGCCCTGATCTCGCAAGTGCACTAACGCCGGGGGGTGGTTTGCCGCACGACGCGAATCGCATTGTAAACACCGCCGACCACGCCCAGAAGTGAGCAGGTCAACGCTAACCATGGACCGGTCGCAAAGTGCCTGTCGAGCAAATAGCCGACCAGCGCCATACCGCCCACAGAAGCACCCAATTCCAACCCGATGCCCAAAGCACGGGCAGACGAAAGCCGATTTGGCCGCCGTGGATCGATCGCGATTGGCCTCAACTACACTCAGCGGCACATGTTACCGCCAGTTATGGTTCACAGCGTAAGATCGCCCGCCAAGCCTGTCAACCGGACCACAATATCTGGTCTTTAACCCGGTTTTTACCCTCTCATATTGACCCTGGGCGTCTGCATTGTTAAAGTGGAAAACCCACCTAGAATTGGGGGAACCGCCGTCTCTGCTTGCCTGACGGTGTGCGTGCCTGGTTTACAGGTTGATGTGAAGAAAAATCAGCGGCCCGGCCCGATTGTTGCGTGTGCCTGCGCCTGCTGTCACCGATTTCCTCCTTTCCTCCTCGGCGGAGCGGGTACAACCCGCTTCGCCTTTTTTTGTGCGCAGCATAAAATCCTGCGTAGCCTTGGCGAAGCAGGATGCGGTTCGCGCGTGATGGTCGCTGCGATGCGACGCATCACAGGGCGCGGCAAAACCGCACCGCAGCGCTGCCATGTAAAAATCCGCACACCATCGACTTCCTCCGTGCCCACGCAGTGAATCCTCCTCTGGTATCATGCCCCCATCATGCCTATTCCCCCACCACCACCGCTCGACGCCGAAACCATGCCCCGCTACACCGTCGATCTCGCCCCCCAGGCCAACCCCGACCTGCCACCGCTGGAAGGCGAATGGCTGATCACCAACGGCATCGGCTCGTTCGCCATGGGCACGGCCATCGGCTGCAACACCCGCCGGTACCACTCCCTGCTGGTGGCCAGTCAGAACCCGCCGGTCGAACGCATCAACACCCTGGCGGCGATGGGAGAGGCGTTGGTGTTCGATGGCGACCCGGTCGAACTGAACAACCACGAGTTCGCCACCGACGATGGCACCACCGTGTTCCACCCGGCCGGCTGGCGATACCTGACCCATTTCCACAAAGACACCGCGTGCCACTGGACCTACCAGGTCGGCCCGATCCTCCTGCACAAGATGCTCCGCCTGATATGGCAACGTAACGTCGGCGTGCTGACGTATCGGATTGAAGTTGCTGAAGGTGGTGGCGCCTTGCCAAGTAGCCTTGTCTTGACGCTCACCCCCTTCGTCGCCCTGCGCGACTTCCATCACCTGCGCGCAAGTGCCGACCCGTGCTGGTTCAGCACTGAAACGCACGCCCGCAGTTTCACCGTGGCCGCAGCCGACTTACCCACGCTGCGCATTGCCGCCTCGCGTGGTCACGCAGCAGGCCCCGCATCGGAATGGCGCAACTTCCGTTACCAGATCGAAACCGCGCGCGGGCAGGATGACACCGAAGCCCTGCTCGTACCCGGCAGCATCACGTGTGATTTCACCGACCCACAACGACTCACCAAGGCCGAGCGCCTGCTCACGGTCACGTTCGGTACTGAAGCGACGGACTGGTCACTTGTCGAACGGGAAGACACCCGCACGCCGCATCTTGATCGCATCATCCGCAACACCACGCGTGATGTGAACGACACCGCGGCCGCAGAACATTTGACCAAACTCGCCCTCGCAGGTGATGACTTCGTGGTCCGCCGCAGCATTGGTGATCGCAAGCTCTCGACCATTCTGGCCGGCTACCCGTGGTTCGCCGACTGGGGTCGCGACACGATGATCAGCCTGCCCGGCTTGCTGCTGTGCACCGGCCGCTTTGAGGAAGCGGGTCGCACACTCACCGCATATGCCGAGAACATTCGCGATGGTTTGATCCCCAATCGTTTCGACGACTACGGTGGAGAACCCCATTACAACACCGTCGACGCGAGCCTCTGGTTCGTCCATGCCGCCATGGAATACGTGCGTACCAGCGGCGACACCGCCCTGTGGGATCAACTGCTGCATCGCGCGTGTTGCCAAATCGTCGACGCCTACCGCGACGGTGTCCCCCCCGAAATCGGCATGCACGAAGACGGCCTCATCTGGGCGGGCAGTGAACACACGCAACTCACCTGGATGGACGCAAAGCGCGACGGCGTCGTGTTCACCCCCCGGCATGGCAAGGCGGTGGAGATCAACGCCCTTTGGTATCGCGCACTATGCGGTTTGGCTGAAGCGAAGGATGGCAAGCCTTACGCCGACCTCACCAAGCTGGTGAAAAAGTCGTTCGTTAAAACGTTCTGGTCGGATGACTTGGGTTACCTGATCGATCATGTGAACGAGCACGGCGTGGATGAATCGCTTCGCCCCAATCAGGTATTCGCGGTGAGCTTGCCGCATTCACCTTTGCCGCGCACCAAGCAAAAGCAGGTAATGAAAGCGATGCGCGATCAACTACTCACCCCGATGGGCCTGCGCACACTGCCGGTCACCGACCCCAACTACCATCCGCAGTGCGCAGGCTCGATGTTCCAGCGTGACGAAGCCTATCACCAGGGCACCGTGTGGGCGTGGCCGATCGGGGCGTATGTGGAAGGTTATTTGCGTGCGCATCAGTTCAGCGCCGCCGCGCGCAAACACGCACTCAAAGCGCTCGCGCCCTTACTGGATGAAATGCACACGCACAGTCTCGGTCAACTGCATGAAGTGTTCGATGGCGATGCCCCCCACACCCCACGCGGCTGCATGGCCCAGGCCTGGAGCGTGGCGGAAGTGCTGAGAGCGGTAGCATTAATTGAGCGAGGCGGGTGATATAGGCATCAAGGCATCGAGGCACCAAGCCATCAAGGTGATACCCACGACCTGTATACGCCTTGATGCCTCGATGGCTTGATGGCTGACCTTGTTGCTATGCAGCAAGCGCAATCGCCTGCCGTTGCACGAATCGAATGCCCACCGTGCGGGTGGTCGCAGATGCGTCCTGCGTGCGGACCACAATCGCAGGCACCAAGTCTTCCTGCCTGACCACCGGCAAGCGATCGTGCAGGTCGACTGCTAAGTCGACCCGGTCGCCCGGATGCAGGCTCATGCCCCCCGCCACTTCAATCAAGGCGCCGCCGGTGGAGACGTCGATCGTCCGTGCCGGGCGATACCGCCGCGCACGTTCATCGAACAGCTTCACCGGAGCGGTGGTGATGGTTCTGGGTTCACTTCGACGTTCAGCTTGTGCGTCCATACTCGCTTCTCCGGCCTGCGGCTCGGTTCCTGAGTATGAATATCGGCAGAATCCGCACAGGGGTTGGGGGAATTCCATGAAATGGAAACCCCTGAAAAACAAGGAACTTACACACATTCATCTGTAGATTCGGGCCTGCCCGGACAAATCACCATGTCGTGGGAACGTGTCCAGGCAGGCCCGGACCTACAGATGAATTCAATCGTCACTCAGGCCAGATTCGACCAATCGATCCACGTTCTCACGCTGACCGATCACGATCATCTGTTCGCCTGATGCCAGGGTATGATCGGCGGGGGGATTGAACTGCCGACTGCCATTGGGTGTTTGTACCGCCAAGACCATCAAGCCATACTCACGTGGTAACGCCAGATCGCGCAACGACTGGCCCACCGCGTTCGGCAAATCATCCACGTTGATTCGGTCAAACGCGAAGTCGCCCTGCATGGTGGCATCGAGCATGTCGTCCACGGCCGGGTGCAGCAACATGCGCGTCACCTTCGCCGCACCAATCACCGGTGGACACACCGTGCGCGTTGCTCCCGCGCTGATCAGTCGACTTTCCACACCCTGTTGTTCCGCCCGGGCGATGATCTGAATTTCTGGATTGAGTTGCCGCGCGGTCAGCGTGACAAACACGTTGTCTGCATCGTGCGGCAGGCAGGCCACCAACCCTTTTGCGCGATTCAGTGCCGCCAGGTTCAACAGTGATTCATCGGTCGCATCACCCAACAGATACAGGTAGTCACGTTCGTCGGCGAGAGTGGTTTTCTCTGCATCACGTTCGAGCACGACGAACGGCTGGTTCTCGCGCGCAAGCGATTGCGCCACGCCCTGACCCATGCGACCGAAGCCGCACACGATGTAATGGTTTTCCAGTGATCTGATTTTGCCGAACAATTGACGCCTCCCCAGCATGCGCTGGATTTCGCCACCGGTGATCATGGCCATGATCGTGCCGAACGCGTACACCGCCACGCCGATGCCGAACACGATCATCAGGATTTCCCACAGCTTCTCACCCGCAGTGAACGGGTGACCGTTACGCGGCATGTCACCCACCGTACTGAAGATGCTGGCGGTGTAATGCAGGCAATCCATGAAGCTGCGATCCGTCTGGTGGAACACCCCAAGCAGATAGAACCCCATCGTGCTGACCAGCGCGAAGATAATCAGCAGCACCAGGCTGATGCGAATGTTCTTGCGCGTGGCTGATCCTGCAGACATCAAGCGCTCCCTGTGCCCCAGGACGGCCGGGGCAATCTTCGTCATTATCGGCTGGGGAGGGGTAGGATCATTACCGGGTAAATTGCTTTTGCCATCTGCAATCTACGATCTTCGATGTACGATCTATTCACCCAGATCGTCGATCGAAGATCGT
>JANQFT010000449.1 GCA_028277685.1 Phycisphaeraceae bacterium | reverse complement strand
TCGTGACCGATGCGCGCGAGTCGCGCGCAATCGCAGATGTGGTGCCGCATGCAAAACTCATCACGTTTCCTGGTGCCGGGCACACCCGGGCATGGTGCGATCAGCCAGACAAATATCGTGAGGCGATCAACCAGTTCATCCGCGAAGTTGTAGCCCTGTCTGAGAATCAGGTGTAACCTTTAGGGTGATGGATGTGTCAGAAAAACAGGTCGATCTTCAGTTGGTGAAGCAGGCCCAAGCGGGTGACTTCAACGCGTTTGATGCGCTGGTCGCCAAGCACGAGCAACGGCTGTATCGCCTGGCGATGGGCATTGTGCGCCAGCGCGAAGATGCGGAAGATGTGGTGCAGAACTCGTTCCTGTCCGCAATGGAGCATTTGGCCAACTTCCGTGGCGATGCCGCGTTTCTCACCTGGATGCGTCGCATCGTTACCAATAACGCCCTGAACGTGTTACGTAAGCGACGCGGGATCAACATCACCCCGAACAATTGCCCGGACGACGATGAAGATTGCCTGCCCAAGCCTGAGTACATCGCCGACTGGCGTGACGGCGTGGAGCAAACGGTCGAGAAGCACGAACTGCGCGCCATGCTGGATGAAGCCTTGGCGGGACTGAGCGACCCCATGCGGGTGGTGTTTGTATTACGGGATGTGGAAGGTATGAGCACGCGTGAGGCCGCTGAAGCCATGGGCATCAGTGAGGCAAATGTGAAAGTTCGCCTGCTGCGTAGTCGCATGAAATTACGGGAAATTCTCACGCAGAAATTTGGCGATCCTGACAGCACTGTTGATCCAAGTACCGTGATGCAGAAGTTGAAGCCGACAGGTTAGGAGTCAAGCCATGGATGAACCGATGCCTGCGGGTGAAGAGCACTTTGTCAGCAGTTGTGACGATCTGATGCGTGTAATCAGCCAATACGTCGATGGTGACATCGAGCCAGACCTGTGCGAGAACTTCGAGAAGTACATGGCTGGCTGTAACCCTTGTCGCCTGGTGGTGGACAACATCACGCGCACCATCAGCCTGTACAAGGGCGAGCAGGTTTACGAGATGCCGCTCGATTGCCGTAAACGTTTACACGACTGCCTGCGCGAGAAATGGAAGCAAATGCACACCGGCGATCATTCCGCAAGGGATGTGTAACCAATCTTCGCTTGCAGTGTCGATGTATTTGCAGGGCCAAATCCGTGGCCTGCGGTACAGGAGCAAAACCGATGAGTCCCGAAAGAATCATTCGAACGATGGCCGGAACGCTCGTGTTGATCGCCTCAGCCCTGGCGGTGCTGCACAGCCAATGGTGGTTATTGCTGGCGGCCTTTGTGGGCGTGAATCTGGTCATTGCCGGCCTGTTCAACGCCTGTGCAGCCATCTGGATGCTCGGCAAGATCGGCATCGGCAGTGGCGCCTGTCCCCTGAAGGAAGCGAAGCCCAACTGACTGCTGGCGTGAAACCCACGAGCGATCTATCATGCATTAGCTTCACAAGCTAACTGCAAAAAGGTGAACACATGGTTGAGAACACCGAAGAAAAAAGCCTGCATGATAGAGTCGATGAAGTCATCGCCCTGATCCGCCCTGCCATTCAATCGGATGGTGGTGATGTGGAACTGGTCGACGTGACCGACGATGGCGTGGTGCACATTCGCTTCCACGGTGCATGCGTGGGCTGTCCCTCAGCCAATATGACGCTTCAGATGGGCCTTGAGCGCAACATCGTTGCCCGCGTGCCTGAAGTGAAGAGCGTCGTGCCCGTACCGTGATCGATTCGCTTACCCTTCGCCCAACTCACGGCTGCGTGCTTCGGCTTTGGCGATGGCATCGGCAATGTGACGGCGCACGCTGTTCGATTCCATGTGTGTGATGGCCGCTTCGGTAGTGCCGCCAGGACTCGAAACTTTGGACCGCAATTCCGCTGGCGTTTCCTTCGCGGCGACCAACAAATGTGCCCCGCCGAGAACGGTTTGTTCGACCAGCAATGCGGCGTGTTCTTCAAGGCCCAATTCGCGTGCAGCCTCTTCCATGGCTTCCGCCAGGTAAAAAATGTACGCCGGGCCCGAACCGGAAACGGCGGTGATTGCATCAAGCTGATTCTCTTGCACCACCACCGCCCTGCCGCCAGCCTTGAATAACTCCAACGTGAGCGTTTCGTCTCCCTCACGCACGTTTTCTCCCAGAGATACGCCCGTCATTCCCACACCAGTCATCAACGGCGTATTTGGCATGGTGCGAATCACGCGTACCGGGCCGCCGATCACTTCGGCAATGGCATGGGTCGACAGACCCGCCATGATGCTGATGACGATCTGCTTCTCGACATTCACCTTGGCCAATTCGCTGGCAATCATGGGGAACACCTGTGGCTTCACCGCAAGCATGATCTGTTCGCACTCGGCGATGACCTGCGTATTGTCGGCGGTTACGGCCACATCCAGTTTTGTAAACACATCGCGACGTGCATCCGTGGGGTCGGAAACGATGATCTGGTTCGCCTTCAGCACATCGCGTTTGATCGCTGCCCGTACAATCGCCTCGGCCATGTTGCCGCCGCCGATGAAGCCAAGCTTCTTAATCATGATTGCGTCCGCCGTTTGATCCATGTGTCGCGATGGTTTTTGACCTGGTCGAGTAACGCGCGCAGTTCATCACGCTTACCTTTGACCACGAGTCCACGAAATTGCGCGATGGTCTGGTCCAGTTCGTCGATGACATCGACGATCGATTCCTTGTTCTCCATGAAGATGTCAGCCCACAGGTCGGCATCACCGCTGGCAATGCGAGTCACATCCGCAAAGCCTGTTGAACTGACATCCAACCCGCCGAGACGCTCGGCCATCTCAAACAGCAATACCGCCACGGCATGAGGCACATGACTGATGCGGGCGGCGCTATGATCGGCTTCCTCCGCGGTCAGATGTACGATGTGCATGCCGATGAACTGCCAGAACTGCTCAACCCTGGCTTGTGCTTCCGGGTCGGTTGTTTGTGTAGGTGTGATGATGCAAGGCATGCCCTGAAACAGGTTGCCGCGTGATACGCCGGGGCCGGTTTTCTCCGCGCCGGCCATGGGGTGAGAGCCGACAAACAGCTCGGGCGAGCGCAGGACACCCTCGGCGGCTTGCACGATGGTGGCTTTGGTCGAACCGGCATCTGTGATGATCGGTTGCTCGTCCGGCAACTTCGCCAGTTCGGGTAGTATCGCGAGGATACCACTGACCGGCGTGCAGAGGATTACCAGGTCCGCCCTCTGGCATGCGGTAGTTAAATCCTGATACCCCTCATCAATGCAGCCGCGTTGGATAGCCACATCCAGCGTGGTTTGCTTGCGTGCTACACCGATAATGCGGCCAGTGTAACCAGCTTCTCGCAGGGCAAGGCCGATCGACCCGCCGATCAGGCCGGTTCCGACAATCGTGATGTGTGAAAATGGGCAGTCGGACATCTGTGTTGGTCATCCAAATCGGCCGTCTGGCATTGCAGAAAGGCGGGTAAAATCGCTATGCTAATGGATTCCAGCTTATGCGGCGAGGCGGGTATACTGTTCTCGATCGTGACCCTCCGTGGAGTACCAGAATCGATGGCCAACGGCAACGGATACAATGGAACGTACCAACTCGAGTTTGAGAAGCCTTTGCTCGAGTTGGAAGCCCAGCTTGTCGAGATGGAAAAGCAAGGCGATGACGCGCATGTCGACCTCGACAGCGAGTTGAAAACTGTCCGTGCCAGCCACACCGCCATGCTGAAAAAGACCTATGCCAAACTGTCGCCGTGGCAGGTGGTACAGGTGTCACGGCATCCGGGCAGACCCCAGGCGTCGGATTACATCCGCATGATTGTGAAAGACTTTGCCGAACTGCATGGTGATCGTCGCTATGGCGATGACCCGGCGATCATCACGGGTTTTGGCCGCATAGGGCCACACAAATGTCTGGTGGTGGCCCACAACAAAGGTAAAGACACCAAAGAGAAAATCGCCTGCCATTTCGGCTGTGCCCATCCTGAGGGCTACCGCAAAGCGATGATGAAGATGAAACTCGCCGAAAAGTTCGGCCTTCCCATCGTCACACTCATCGACACGCCGGGCGCGTACCCCGGTATCGGCGCGGAAGAACGTGGCCAGGCTGAAGCCATCGCTTACAACCTGCGTGAGATGAGCACGCTCCGCACACCCATCGTCTGCTGCGTGATCGGGGAAGGTGGCTCAGGTGGTGCACTTGGTATTGCCGTGGGCGACCGCGTGGCCATGCTTCAGTATGCGTGGTATTCGGTGATCAGCCCGGAAGGCTGCGCCGCCATTCTCTGGAAGACTGGCGAGGAAGCGGCTGCCGCGGCCGAGCAACTTCACCTCACCGCTAGAGAAAATCTAAAACTTGGCGTGATCGACCACATGATTAATGAGCCGCTGGGTGGTGCCCATCGCGATCCACAAAAGACCGCAGAAAACCTCGAAGAGTGGATCGCCATGTCGATTCGTGAGTTGAAGCGATACAAAACCGACAACCTGGTCAAACGCCGTTATGAGCGCTTTCGTAAACTAGGCCAGGTCAACGCAAGCTAACCCGTCAGCCTCGGGTGGCAGCCCAGCGGCTACATGATGCACGAATATTTCTGGACAATCAGGTTTAATATGGCATAATTCCATTGTCGCGCGTGTGGTGCGGCGGGATGAATGGGAGAGAGCAGATGTCCATTCTGCGCTATCGGTTGTGGGTTCCTGTCACGATCTTGGTATGCCTGCTGATCACCAGTCCTGTGCTGGCGGTGGTGCACTATGAGTTGACGCCATTTGGCAGTCTTTTCGCCTTCACGCCACAGGCGATGAACAACCACGGCGAAGTGATTGGCTATGCACGTCAGACATCAACGCTGACTACCAACCAGGGCGTGTATTGGTCTGCCCAGACCGGCGCCCAACGTTTGCCATCCTGGAACGACAGCATTTACTACGACACCTACGCGCGCGATATCAACGACCGCGGCATTGTCGCCCAGCACACCAGGTACTACAGCAGCAACGAACACAGCGCGCGCCTGTACGACGTGCGCAGCGACTCGTGGCTGACGGTGAACGATTCTTACGCTTCGCAATTCCATGGAATCAGCAACGGCCGGTCTCCACATGCGACTGGCAACTATCGCAGCCAGTACAACGCCGTGCAGGATTTTTGGTGGCATAAGTCCACGCGATATCAGTACATCTCAGAAACACAGGGCGTGACTCAACGCAACGGCTACGGCACAATGGGGCTGGCCGTCAACGATCGCGGTGAATTTGTGGGCCACACCAAGATCAACGGCTACCAACAAGGCTTTGTATTCGACAGCAGCGGCACCAATCACACCTTGGCTGAACTCACATCAGGACGCGCCAGCGAAGCACGTGATATCAACAACCATGGCGCCATTGTTGGCTATTCGGATCGCTTGACTTCCGATTCGCGCACGACAGGTCGGGCCGTCATGTGGACCAGCACAAACAACGTGGTTGACTTAGGACGCCTGCCCACCACCAGTCAGTACGATGAATCCGAAGCCAATGCCATCAACGAATGGGGGCAGGTGGTTGGTTGGAGTCACACCCGTTCAGGCACCGGCTCACGCCTGCAGCATGCGTTTGTCTATCAAAATGGCACGATGTACGATCTGAGCGATCTGACGATTAATTACACCGGTCATATCGAGGAAGCGCTCGACATCAACGAACGCGGGCAAATTCTCACGGACATTGGCGTTCTCAACCCGGTACACGTGGCGAATGGCCGTTTTGATTCGGGGCATCTTGGCAACTGGTCTGACACCTCAGCCGGCGGCACAGCCACGGTCATCACTGATCCGACCAACGCAGCCAACAGCCTGGTGCAACTGACCACCGGTTCACCTGCCGCGATTACCCAGACCATCGACACACCGAACCAACCGTTTGACATCGTTTTCGATTACGAATTTCTCACCACGGCCGGGCAGATCACGGTCACGCTTGATGGCGATGACCTGTTCACGATCGATGCATCCGCCACCGTCATTGGTCAGCGCGAGCAATTTGTGGGCGAAGTGACTGACCAGGCGTATTTCGGTCTGCTCGACATGGACCTGACGATCACACTGGATGGTGCTGTCGCCGGAGCGCAAGCCTACATCGATAATGTGAGTCTGGCATTGCAAATTCCTGAGCCGACGACGTGTGTATTGTTGATGGGTGGATTGGTCTTGTTGACAAAGCGGCGCTAACCCGTAGGTCGGGGTCTGCCCCGACGTGTTCCCACGACGCATCTTCATTGTCGGGGCAGGCCCCGACCTACTTAGTGGCATCGCGCAAGCGCTTTAGTTCGCCAAGCAAGTCCAGCGTTACTTCGAGTGGCAACATCGTTGCTGCATCCGACAATCCCTTTGAGGGGTTGGGATGCGTTTCAATGAACACGGCTTGTACGCCCGCGGCCACCGCAGCTTTGGCCAGCATCGAGGCGCGGTCGGGGCGTCCCCCACTGCTGGTGCCCTGCCCGCCGGGTTGTTGGGTGGAGTGGGTCACGTCGAAGCAGACCGGTTGTCCCAGGTCCATCATATCCGCCAGGCCAATGAAGTCGTTGACCAAGCGGTT
This sequence comes from Phycisphaeraceae bacterium, assembly GCA_028277685.1. Taxonomy (GTDB): domain Bacteria; phylum Planctomycetota; class Phycisphaerae; order Phycisphaerales; family Zrk34; genus JANQFT01. The sequence goes on along the minus strand of JANQFT010000449.1, from coordinate 4,592 downwards.
GTAGCCAAAGAACGTGCCCCTCTCGGTCAGCATGATACCGTTGGCCTTCGCGCCCTGCAGTTTGCCAATCACGTTGGTCATTTCGTGTGGGGAAACAAACTGCCCCTTCTTCACATTGACCGGCTTGCCCGTTTGCGCTGCGGCCACCAACAGATCGGTCTGCCGACAGAGAAATGCGGGAATCTGAATCAGATCGACCACCCGCCCCACCGCATCGGCCTGTTGCGCTTCATGAATGTCGGTGGTGACGGGAACGCCCAGTTCATCGCGGGCTGCCGCCAATGCCATCAAGCCTTTTTCCAGGCCAAGTCCGCGCGGGCTGTCGATGTTGGTGCGATTGGCTTTGTCGAAGCTGCCTTTAAAGATGAACGGCAGGCCAAGTTCGTTGCACCTATGGTGTACAGCGGAACCGATCTCGATGCATTGTTCGAGCGATTCAATTGCGCATGGCCCAGCGATGATGGCCAGGGGTTGGTCGGGGCCGATCGTGATGTTCTGGACTTGAAGACTTTGCATGGTGTACTCGTAGGTCCGGGCCTGCCCGGACATTGCGTCTACCTGTCCGGATAGGCCCGGACCTACGTCACTATCTTGGCGCGGCTAGCACCAGATTATCCCGGTGAATTACCTCATCGTAAGCTTGGCGGCCAAGCAATTCCGCGAACTCCGTGGAGCGTTTACCCATGATGACGCGGGCTTCGTCGGCATTGTAGTTACTCAGCCCCCGCGCCAGTTCGCGGCCACGCGCATCGCGAACGACCACGACATCACCCTTGGTGAAGTTGCCAGTGATTTCAGTGATGCCGCTGGCGAGCAAACTCTTGCCGCCTTCACTGACAGCCTTGGCCGCACCATCATCCACTGCAATCACGCCGGACGGCCGCACAGTCATGCCGATCCATCGCTTTTTCGATTCCATACGCCGAGTAGCGGGTACGAACACGGTGCCGATTTTTTCTCCCGCCAGCAAACGCGGCAACACGTCCAGTTCTTTACCGTTGGCGATGATGGCCGCTTCGCCCGCATCGGTGACAAGCCGTGCAGCCTCAAGTTTGGTTTGCATGCCACCCGATCCCATGCGCGTTTTGCCCTGTCGGATGAGACCGATGGCATCCATGGGATCGTGAATAAGATCGCATGTTTCGCCATCGGGGCCTTGCACGCCATCCACGCTGGAAAGAATGACCAGCAGGTCGGCCGGCAGTGCGTTGGCGAGCATCGCAGACAACACATCGTTTTCGCCCACACGAATCTCGTCGACGCTGACTGTATCGTTCTCGTTCACGATCGGTACTGCGTTGAATGCGTGAAGCTCCGCGATGCAGTTACGAATGTTCAGGTAACGACTGCGGTCTTCAAAGTCGCTTCGGGTGACCAGTAGTTGGGCCACGTTCAGATTCTCTATGCCGAAAGCATCGCCCCACCGCGTCATCAGCCCGCTCTGTCCCACCGCCGCGGCTGCCTGCGCAGCACCGATATCGCTGGGTCGCTGAGCCAGTCCCATGATGCGGCAACCGATGCCGATCGCGCCGCTGGAAACCAGCGTTACTTCGCAGCCGTCTTTCATCAATTGCGCGACCTGCTTCGCAATCGTGTTACAAAACGCTTGGTCGATATCGCCTGCCTCATCAAACAACAACTGCGTGCCCAACTTGACGACCACACGTCGGGCTTTGCTGATGACTTCCTGTCTTAAAACGGTTGAAGGCATTGTGCGTTACCTGATTCAGGAGCGATTACGAAGGGCGCAAAGGCACGGAGTCAAAAAGAAGAACTCACTTTATGTGTCACGACTCGCAAACAAAAACCTTCCCTGTGCCTTTGTGGCTTTGCGCCCTTTGTGATTTAGTCTTGGACAAACAGCAGTCGCTCGATCAGTTCTACGTGGCGCAATGTCGCGCCTTGTTGTTGGAGGATAACCTTTCGGCCGTTGGATGCCAGTTGTTCGCCGCGATTGGTCTTGAGTAATTCGGTCACCGCTTCGCGTGCTGCGAGCATGTCCTTCACCTGAATGATGCCATCACCCGCAAGCAGATGATTCATCGTATCGGCGAAATCAGAGGTGTTTGGGCCGATCACCACCGGTTTGCCGAGCGCGATAGGCTCTATCATGTCGCTGCCGAACAATGGGCAAAAACTGCGGCCAACGACCACGGCATCGGCGAGACTGTACGCTTTGCCTAGTTCGCCGATGGTGTCGAGGAGAAAGAGGTCGGCAGTTTGCGGCCTGCGGCTTGCGGCTTGAGTAGTCGTGGGCGACAACCCGCGGGAGGATTGCGTCCTTCGCACGCAGTTTCCCATTGCTTCTGCCGCCTCGTCAAAACGTTCTGGCTTACGCGGCACGATCATCAACTGTGCATCACGACCATTACCATCGGTGATGCTGCACAGATGTTTCATGGCCATCGCTTCTTCACCCGGGCCCGTACAGCCAAATACGATGAGCGGACGAGAACGGTCGATGCCCATTTCATCGGCCATTTCATCGGCGCCGGGCATCTCATTACGGATCACCGCGGTGTCCCACTTCATGGTGCCAGATACTTGCACACGATCGGCTGATACGCCCATGTGATAAAACCGTTTGGCATACGCTTCATCCTGAACCGCGGCGGCGCTAAGTGAGGCAAACATCCGGCGCAAGGCCCAGCGGAATTTACGATAGGTGGCGAAGCTTCGCTCACTGAGTCGGCCGTTGATGACAGCAACGGGCACATGCCGCTTCACGCATTCTCCCACGAACGTCGGCCACAGTTCCAACTCCATCAGGCACACGACATCCGGCTGCACGCTGTTGAAAAATCGTCGGACGGAAGGCGTGAAATCCAAGGGATAGCGGACCACTTCACATTTGTCTTCGTACAGGCTTTGCGCGCGTGCGATACCAGTATCGGTGGTGGCGCTGATGACGATGCGGATGGCCTCGTTGTGCTTGGCCTGTAGCATCTCAACCAGTTTCCGCGTGGCGTTCACCTCACCCACCGACACGGCATGGATAAGGATGGTGGGCCGATCTACCGGATGCAGTTCGCATTTGCCGAAGCGCGATGCCCAGTCGGTGCGCCACTTGCCGGTGCGCAGCAACTTCGTTCCCCAGATGGGACTCGACGCAAGACCGGCGATAGCGTAGGCGATATCACGGATGACGGGCATCGGGCCATTCTAGCAAGATCGGGCTCAATCACAGAGGGCGCGCGGGTGCCACGACTTGGCCGTCTGCAGCAAGCCGTGCATAACGATCATGAAGCACTGCTTGCCCTTCGGGTTAAGCAGTGGCACCCGGCTCTGTGGTTCATGATATAGAAGAGCCAAACCCGGTTGCGTCCTACCAGCTATTTCCTACAATAGCATCTCAATTGGGCAAAAGCACCGCTTGCTCGGTCTAATGTTGCTGCCGCCCGGCCAAAAGAGCCTTCCGCATCCCGTATCAAGCATTTCTTCGGGATGTGGCGAAACAGCAACGCCGCAGGTCGTGCCCGACTCTGAACATCACAACCAATGGCAGTGCGGTGCTGTGTGCGCGGAGGTATTTTCTCAAAGAAAATCGCGCTGCACATCACCCGTCGAACACCGACCCATTCGGGTCACGGATTGAAAGGGACTGCATGAACGCCACGGAGGCACCCGCCAGCAGCAACGCCAAGTACCTTGTTCTTCTTGGCGCGATCGTCGTGCAATTGATCTTGGGAACGGTCTACGGCTACAGCATCTTCTGGCAACCGCTGGAATCTGAGATTCAGCTCGAAGATCCCGGGCTTCTCAAGTACGCCTTCTCGATCTGGATTCTGTCGTTCGCTCTGACGATGGTGATCGCCGGGCGTGTGCAGGACATTAAAGGCCCGCGCTTTCCTGCAATCATCGGGGCGATTCTCATGGGTGCAGGCTTCCTCATCGCCTCATTCATGAAGTCTGAAGTGGTATTTTATTTATGCCATGCGGGATTCATCGGAGGCGTAGCGATCGTGCTCCTGATGCTTTATCACGCTTTGTTCGGCAAGGTCGACACTGAAGAGGCGCCGTTGGTCAAGTACCTGCCGATGGGCATCATCAGCGCAGTGATTGTCGCCGGTGTCATGTTAGGCAACCGATTCGTTGGCCAGATGGGTGAGATTGATAAACTGTTTGTGTTGTGGGGTACCGTAGGTTTTCTTGCCGGCGCGGGAATTGGCTTTGCTTATGTTTGCCCGATTGCAGCATTGGTCAAGTGGTTTCCAAATGCCAAGGGACTTGTGAGCGGTATTGCAGTGGCAGGTTTCGGCTTCGGCGCATATCTGTTTAAGGGCAAGCTTGGCGCCCGAGGTTTCATCGAAGACTACGGCATTACAAATTTCTTCATGGTCCATGGTGTTGTCTGTCTGATCGCAGTCACGATCGGGGCACTGATGCTGCGCAATCCGCCTGACACAACTGCGGGATCAGCAAAAGGTGACTCGAAGTGGCAGGACACGCTCAAGCGTCCAGCGTTCTATACCATCTGGCTGATGTTCTTTTCTGGAGCGATGGCGGGCCTGATGGTCATTGGCATCGTCGTCCCCTTCGTTAAAGAACAGGTTGCGAAGACAGGCGTCGAAGATCCGGTTGCGGTGGGTGCG
>JANQFT010000335.1 GCA_028277685.1 Phycisphaeraceae bacterium | reverse complement strand
GGCCTGCCCCGACATCTGTCGCATCTGTGTCAGGGCTGGCCCCGACCTACGGGGGACGGCCCGACTCGCACCTTCAATTACCCGCCGCCGGCGAAGGCCTTGCCTTCCTTGCGGATGATGATTTCTTCGGCGTACTTGATGCCCTTGCCGTTGTACGGTTCCGGCGGACGCTGCGAGCGGGCATGCGCCGCAAGCTGGCCGACCTGTTGTTTATCCGGCCCGGTGATGGTGATGCGGTTGCCTTTGACTTCCACTTCCACGCCCATCGGAATGGGGCACTGGCGGGTATCGGCGTAGCCCACGTTGAGGTTGAGCATCTTGCCCTGCACTTGTGCGGTCCAACCGACGCCGTTGATTTCCAGCTCGCGTTTGTAGCCTTCGCTGACGCCGATCACCATGTTCTGGATGAGGGCACGCGTGAGACCGTGATACGCCTTGGAGGCTTTTTCATCGTTCTGGCGTTCCACGGTGATCTGTTTTTCTTCGACGTTGATGGTGACTTCGGGGCGATGCTCGTAGGTGAGGGTGCCCTTTGATCCCTTTGCGGTGACCACGCCGCCGCTGACGGTGACCGTCACGCCGCTGGGCAAGTCAATGGGTTTTTTACCGATACGACTCATCGTGCGATTCCTTTGTTCCGTCTGGCTTCACCCGAGGGGGGGCTTCCGGAGTGTGTTCGGCGACGCTGCGCGTCTGCCGCTAAACGTTTATGCCACCGTACACAGCAGTTCGCCGCCGACGCTTTTTTCACGGGCCTGGCGATCGGACAGGATGCCGCTGGACGTGGAGACGATGGCGATCCCCAGACCGGCGAGCGGGCGGGGCAGTTCATCGACCTTGCGGTACACGCGGCAACCGGGCTTGGACTGACGACGAATCTCGCTCAGTACGTTCTCGCCACGGGGACCGTATTTCAGTTCGATCTTCAGGATGCCCTGGCGGCCGTCGTCGATCGAATCGAAGTCGGTGATGTACCCTTCTTCTTTGAGTACCTGCGCGATACCGGTGCACACCTTGGTGCGTTTGACCGTGACGTTCGCGGCGTGGTTCCGCACGGCATTGCGGATTCGAGTGAGCATGTCAGCGATAGGGTCGCTAAGTGACATTGTTATCTCCAGAGATCAGAGGTCAGAAGTCAGAGGTCAGAACTGATCGCTGACGATCTGACCGCTGCCTTTCTGCATTCCTTACCAACTGGCCTTCCGCATGCCGGGGATCTTGCCTTCGAGGGCGAGTTCACGCAGCATGATGCGGCTGATTTTCAGCTTGCGGTACACGCCACGGGTGCGACCGGTGAGGGCGCACATGCGACGGATACGCGTGGGGCTGGCGTCGCGAGGCAGGCGGGCGAGGCCGGCGTAATCACCAGCTTCTTTGAGCGCCTTACGCTGGGCGGCGTATTTGTCCACCGTGTTGCGTACTCGCTTCATGCGTTCGTGTGTCGACTTACTGGCCATGCATTGGCTCCAATCATGGTGACGCTCGGGTCACCTGTCGTTTACGGCTTAGTCATCTTCCGGACGCTGAAACGGCATGCCGAGTTCGGCAAGGAGGAAGCGGCTGGTGTCCGGGTTTGAGTTACTGATCACCACGTTGACGTTCAGGCCGTGGGCGTACTTCGCGTCGGCCATGTTGATTTCGGGGAAGATGCCCTGCTCGCCGATGCCGAAGGAGTAGTTGCCGGCCGGATCGAAGCTGGTGTCCTTCAGGCCGCGGAAGTCCTTCACGCGGGGGATGGCCAGGCTGATCAGGCGGTCGATGAACTCCCACATGCGGATGCCCCGCATGGTGACCATGGCGTGGGTGGCGTAGCCTTCACGCACCTTGAAGTTCGAGACGCTCTTGCGGGCCTTGATCATGACGGCCTTCTGACCGGAGATGCGGGCCAGGTCGTCGAGGACCTGATCGCGCACGTCGGCCTTGACCTTGGTGCCGTCGAGTTCCTTACCCATACCGACGTTCAGCACGATCTTCTCGATCTTGGGCAGGGCCATCTTGTTCTTGATGGCGAACTTCTCGGCCACCTTGGGGATGACCTGGTCGGCGAACTTGTCTTTCATGCGAGGGGGCATGGTGTGTCCTCGTTATGCAAGGCCGTGTGATCCGCGAGGCAGAGGGTGCGGCTGCGCCGCGACCGTTAAACAATATTGATGGCTACTGCGTAGCTTTCTTCAGCGTGTGCAGTTCATCGCCGCCACTGACGGCGACACGGACCTTTGAACCATCCGACTTCGTTTCAAAACGAACGCGGGTGGGTTTGTTGGTCGAGGGGCTGACCGGCTGCACGTTGGAGATGTGCAGGGGCATTTCCTTCTCGACGCGACCGCCCTGGGGGTTACGCTGGTTGGGACGGACGTGACGCAGGCGACGATTGACGCCTTCGACGATGACCTTGTCCCGGTCGGGCATCACTTTAAGCACGCGGCCGGTCTTGCCGCGATCGTTGCCGGTGATGACCTGTACCAGATCGCCTTGTTTTACGTGTCGAGCCATGTCATTAAGTCCTGAGTCTTGAGCCTTGAGTCTTGAGCGGTCAAACCACCTCGGACGCAAGCGAGACGATCTTCATAAAGTTCTGTTCACGCAGTTCGCGGGCGACGGCGCCGAAGATGCGGGTGCCGCGCGGGTTGCCTTCGTCATCGATGATGACCACGGCGTTGCGATCGAAGCGGACGTAGCTGCCATCTTTACGACGCGTGGGATACGCGGTGCGAACGATGACGGCCTTGCAGATGTCGTGCTCTTTCACTTCACCGTTGGGCAGGGCCTTCTTGATGCTGACCACCACGCGGTCGCCGATGCCGGCGCTTTTGCGGGTGAACTTGCCACGCGCGGTCGAGCCACCGAGCACGCGGATGACGTATGCTTCCTTCGCGCCGGTGTTGTCGGCCACATCGAGTCGTGTTTCTGCCTGAATCATCGCGAGTCACTCCTGCACGGGACGGTGGCTTGGGCCAAAGCGTCAACCGTGCGGCTGGTTACATTTTCAGTGCGCCTGTTCGGGCGCTTTTTCCACCACGCGGACGAGGCGGTAGCTCTTGGTTTTGCTGATCGGACGGCAGGGAGCGATTTCGACGGTGTCGCCGAGGCTGCTTTCGTTGTTCGGGTCGTGCACCTGGAACTTGGTCTGCTTGCGCACGAACTTGCCGTACTTGGGCGTGCGGATCTGGAAGGTCACGGCGACGGTGCGTGATTTGTCGCGCTTGCCGGAGACGACCTGTCCGACCTTGATGCCCTTGAGCGGTTTGCGTGGTGTGGTTTGCGTGGTGGTCATTCGCTATCGCCTCATGCCTGGGTCTTGGCCAGTTCGCGTGCGCGTTGTTCGGTCAGCAGTCGAGCAATGTCGCGCTTGGCAATGCCCAGTTGCGTGGGATCTTCCAGTTTCTCGGTGACGGCCTGGCTTTTCAGGTCGTACAGGTGACGACGAATACGGTTGAGTTCGACACCGATTTCTTCGTCGCTCAGTTTTTTGACTTCTTCAGCTTTCATCGCTGCTTCCTAAATCAATCACACGGTGTGACGGCGGCCGATCATGCGGCAACGGTACGGCATCTTGTGCGTGATGCGGCAAAACGCCTGGCGGGCAATGTCTTCGGGCACGCCGGCGATTTCGTACAGCACGGTGCCGGGTTTCACGACGGCGGCCCAGTAATCGACATCCGCCTTGCCTTTACCCATACGTGTTTCCAGCGGCTTCTTGGTGACCGGCTTGTCGGGGAACACGCGGATGAAGATCTTGCCTTCACGACGCAGAAAGTGCGTGGCGGCGACACGACCGGCTTCGATCTGCCGTGCGGTGAGGCAGCCACCTTCGAGCACCTGCAGGCCGAAGTCGCCGTAGGCGACGTAGTTGCCACGCGTGGCGTTGCGCTTTTTCACGCGACGCATCTGCTTGCGGTGCATCACTCGTTTGGGCATCAGAGGCATGGTTCAGTACTCCAATTTATCCTGCGTAGCCTTGGCGGAGCAGGAGTCGGCGACGCTGCGCGTCTGCCGCTAAACAACTCACTTAGTGGCGGCCACGGGCACGGGGGCGTGCGCCGGCGGCGCGACTGAATTCTTCTTCTTCGCTGATCTGCTCGTACATGCCCTTGTAGACCCACACCTTCACGCCGATCGCACCGTAGGTGGTGTAGCTTTCGGTGAAGCCGTAGTCGACGTTGGCTTGCAGGGTCTGCAGGGGGATGGAGCCTTCACGCACGGTTTCCTTGCGGCTCATTTCCGCGCCACCGAGACGACCGGAAATCTGAATCTTCACACCCTTGGCACCAGCGGTGATCGCAGCATCGGCACGCATCTTCAACACGCGACGGAAGCTGGCACGCTTCTTCAGTTGCTCGGCAATGCCTTCGGCGATCAGTTGGGCATCGGTGTCGGGGTCTTTGATTTCGATGATGTTGATGACGACCTTACGACCAGTGAGTCGTTGCAGGTCGGAAGTCAGGGCATCGACTTCCGCACCCTTGGGACCGATCACCAGACCGGGGCGGGCGGTGCGAAGGATGACTTTCAGCTCTTCACGGGTGCGCTCGATGTGGATATCGGCCACGGCGGCGAAGGGCGGATTGCGGTTGAGTCGTTGATCGCAGTAGCGGCGAATCTTCTGGTCTTCAACCAGCAGGTCGCCGTACATCTGCTTGGGGGCGTACCAGCGGCTGCGGTGCGCTTCGGTGATGCCGACTCTGAAACCGAATGGATGGGTTTTTTGTCCCATGATTACCTCGTTGCGCCCTAAAGGGCGGCGCTAAACGTTAAACGTTCTCTGCCTGCACCTCGGGTTCGGGCTGTGCAATCTGATCGACGGCCACGTGGATGTGGCTGGTGCGTTTGCGGATCGGGTGGAAGCGACCACGGTCTTTGGCGCGGCCACGCTTGATGGTGGGGCCTTCGTCCACGCGGGCTTCGACGACTTTCAGATCACGCCGATTCAGTTGGCCTTCGTTCTCGGCGTTGGCCACGGCGGCGGCGAAGGTGCGACGCACCATGACGGCGGCACGCTTCTTGGAAAAACCCAACAGGGCATCGGCTTCATCGATGCTCTTGCCACGAATCAGATCCGTCACCAGCCGCGCCTTACGGGCGGAGATGCGGGCGAATCGGTGTGTGCTGACGTAGGGCATGGTCTGCTCCGTATCCATCAGGCGATCAACGGTTGATCGCGTTTAGTCCTTCGTGCGGTGGCCCCGGAACGTCCGCGTG
>JANQFT010000237.1 GCA_028277685.1 Phycisphaeraceae bacterium | reverse complement strand
GTGGCACAGCAGATGCACCGCGTGCGTGCCACCTGTGCGGTCCGGCGACCGAAGTGTTCAGCTTCAACTGCAACATGAGCGGCAACTACCCGGATGTGGACGACTACGGCGTCATTCAGATTCGCTTTGCCAACGGTGTACAGGGCCGCGTCGAAGCCGGCTGGGTGTTCACCGGGGGACATGGCGGGCTGGAAGTCATCGGATCAGAAAAGAGCATCTGGAACGCCGGCGGCATGGTAATGGGGGCGCCGAAAGAAGAACGCACACCGGTCGAAGATGCGGATAAGCGCCCCGATCGCATCGACCGTCTGATCGCACTGACCAAAGGCGAAGTGGCAGAAGATGAACTCGCTGCCGATGTGACCTGCTGCCTGGACGCGGTGGCGATTATGGAAGCGGGGTACAAATCGAACGAAAGCGGCAAATGGGAGAAGGTGGCAAAGGTCTGACCTTCACCCCAGTCCGCTCTCTTGGAGGGAGAGGGGGTAAGAATCACCCGCGCTTGAGTTGCCATGCACGGGTAAAGAATCGCCGGTAGATGAGTATCGCGGCCCCGGTGGCGGCCAGCGTATCGCAGAACAAGATGGCGATGAGGATCATCAGTTGATACATCGCCGCCTGGAACGGTTCGGTGCCGCCGAGCAGTTGGCCGCTCATCATGCCGGGCAGTTTGACGATGCCGACGATCATCATCGCGTTGATCGTGGGCGTCAGGGCAGCGCCGATCGCCTGGCGCACGATCGGCTGAGTCGCCTGCCAGGGTGAAGCGCCAAGGACCAGCATGGTCTCGACATCGCCGCGGCTGCGTGACAGATCACTGGCAATGCGTTCGACTGACAACGTTGCGGCGGTCATGGCGTTACCCAACATCATGCCACCCAAAGGAATCCAGTAACGGGGGTCGGCTTCGTGAATGCCCACCACCACTTGTGTGAAGTAGATCAAACCCAACGCTGTGCTGCCGCCCAGCACCAGTGTCATGATCCAGAGCAATCCCTTGGCGTGTTTGCCCGCCTGGCCTGATGCGGTGAAACCGGCCACCAGCAACATCACGAGTAACAACCCTGCCACCCACCACCACGTTTGTCGATCGAACACCCAGCCGATGATCAACCCCACCGCCAGAAGTTGTACCACACTGCGAGCCGTCGCGATGCTCACCCGGCGCACCTGCCCGAGTTTGAGCGCCACGCTCAGGCTGCACACGATGGCGATCGGCACCAGTAACAGCAAAATCGATAACGTGCCCAACGGTTCAATCGGTTTCATCATCACCCCCGATCAGAAACTGTCGCACCACCCCGTTCGGCGGGTCATCCAGCAGCGCAGCCGCTTCACCCGATGCGGCCAGCGTGCCGTCGATCATCACCACCATCTGCCCACCCAGACGTCGCGCTTCTTCCAGCCGATGCGTGACCATGATGATGGTCAGTTCACGTTGCTGACGAATAGCGATCAGTTGGTCAAGCAGTTCTTCGGCTGTGCGCGGGTCGAGGGCAGATGTGGGTTCATCCAGCAGCAACACATCAGGTTTCGTGATGATCGCCCGCGCCAAGGCCACGCGTTGCTTCTGCCCCACGCTGAGCTGGTCGGCCGCGCGTTTCAGCATATCCGCCGAAAGGCCCACTTGCTCGACTGCGGCCCGCGGGTCGCCGTTGTCCAGGCCGTGCAGCACCCCGGGCAAACGCAGGTTTTCTTCCACCGTGCGATCAAGCAACGATGGCTCCTGCAGCACCATCGCCACCCGACGACGCAGCTCGCGCACCGGCCAATCACGCGACGGTTTGCCCAGCACCTCGATCGTCCCGCTGGTTGGTTCGTCCAGCCGATTGATCAACCGCAGCAGCGAACTTTTGCCCGAGCCGCTGGGGCCGACGATGTGCGTGATCGTGTTTCGCGCGATGGTCAGGTCGATACCGGTCAGCAGGCGTTTTGCGTTCCCATCTTGCCCGACCGCGCGATCCACACCCCGCATCACCACGCCCGGCGAACTGTCAGCACGCTGCGACATAAACAAAAGAATATCCCCCGACCCCACTCAACGCCACGGGTAGGTCGTGTTATAACTTCAGAACCTACTTACACGCCGCAGGTAAGCGGCAGGAGATCATCATGAGTCAGGTCAGAATTGCCATGCTCGGGTGCGGCGGCATCATGCGCAAGCACGCCAACGAATCGAAGAATGTCGATGAAGCACAGATCGTCGGCCTGTGCGATGTGTCAGATGCCAACATGGATAAGCTCATCGGCCAGAGCTTCGCCGACATGGACGCACCGCCGAAGTTCACCGACCCGGCGAAGATGTACGATGAAGTGAAACCCGATGCAGTGGTCATCGCTTCGCCGCACACACTGCACTACGAGCAGGCCTGCCAGGCGCTCGACGCGGGTTGCCACATCCTCATGGAAAAACCGATGGTGACGGATCTCGGTCACGCGATCGACCTGGAGAAGCGCGTGGCCGACAGTGGCAAGGTGTTCTGCATCGCATACAACACGCCCTGCACGGCTGAGCTTTACACGCTGCGCGATTTCATCCGTAACGGTGACTACGGCAAACTGAAAGTCGTCAGCATCAACCTGTCACAGAACTGGTACCGCGGCACCAAAGGCATGTGGCGGCAGGACCCCGCCCTTTCCGGTGGCGGGCAAATGTACGACAGCGGTGCACACGCCCTGATCAGCCTGGTGTGGACCGTGGAAAGCGATGTCGAAGAAGTGTACGCCCACATCGATAAGCTCGACACGCAGGTCGATATCAACGGCACCGCCACCATCAAATTCACCAACGGCGTGATGGCCTCGATCGCGATCACCGGTGAAGGCCCCGACGGTGCGCATGGTTCGTGGATCTTCGAGCAGGCCCGCATCGAACTGAATCCCTGGCATGCCAACCACATGGATATCTACACGCATCCCAAGCGCGGCTGGCAGGCCAACAAGGTGAAGTACCCCCAGATGCGCGGCGAAGACGGCCAACCGCTGCGGAACTTTGTCGACGCCATCCTCGGCAAAGCCGAACAACGCACCACCCCGCGCGATGGCGTGTACCAAAGCCAACTGATGGACGCAGTCTACCGCTCAGTCGAAACCGGCAAGCCGGCCAAACCGCAAAGTTGAACGGCGGAGACACTACACAGAAATCAGAAAAGCCCCGGGCTTTCTGTCTTGATCGTGAGTCGACATCAGTAAATACCTTTCGTAGTAGAGTTTGATGTAAAGTCAGCCGTGGCCGTTGGGTCGCGGCTGACTGGTTTTGAACTAGATTGCGATCCCTGCCTTTTCGTCGGTGGCATCGGCGACGTTGCCCATCAGATCGCCGAAGTTCACCCGCCGGATAGTCTCGCTTACGTGCTCGGCGCGGGGATGTAGATAGCGTTGCGTATCTCGAATATCGCGGTGGCCCAGGAATTGCTGCAGCTGGGCGATGGGCATGTTTGCGTTGTTGGCCAAATAGGTTGCGCCTGTGTGACGGAAACGGTGCAGGCCAGTGCGCGCGATGCCGCAGGCTGCGAGGCGGTCA
>JANQFT010000207.1 GCA_028277685.1 Phycisphaeraceae bacterium | reverse complement strand
GTCCCGCCATTGGTCGAGCGGATGGGCGGAGACGTAGAAGCCGAGCACGCTTTTTTCTTCGGCGAGAGTCTGGGCGGAATCCCACGGGGTGGTGCCAGGGAGGGTGGGGTCATCCAACGCTTCGTCGCTTTGCTCTTCACCGTTCGGCTTCGCCACTTCACCGAAAAGGAAATCATCGGAACTACGCAATGCCGCTTCCTGCTGGCCGCGGCTGACGGCAACTTCGACACCGGCGATCATGGCGGATCGTTTGTCGGTGCCGTGCAGGCTGTCGAACGCGCCGCACTTGATGAGCGCTTCGATGACGGCCTTGTTTACCACGCCTTGCGGCACGCGTTCGCAGAAATCGAACAGACTTTTGAACGGGCCATCTTTCTTACGGACGTCGATGATTTGTTGCACTGCTTTCGCGCCGACGCCTTTCACCGCGCCGAGACCGAAGCGGATGTGGCCATGGTTGGGGTCGTGCACTTCTTCGTCATCGAACACGACGGAGAAATCGTTGAAAGACTTGTTGATGTCGGGCGGGCGGACGTCGATGCCGATGTGACCATCGGGGAACTTCACGCGGCGGCATTCATCGATGTACTCGACGACCTTGTCGGTGCTGACCGATTCGTAGGTGAGCAACGCCGCCATGTACTGCACGGGGAAGTACGTTTTGAGGTAGGCGGTCTGGTAGGCGACGATGGTGTAACCGGTGGAGTGGCTTTTGTTGAAGCCGTAACCGGAGAACTTGAGGATGCGATCGAACAGTTCGGTGGCGTCTTTTTGGGAGACACCTTTTTCGACCGCGCCATCGATGAACTTGGGGCGCGAGGCGTCGATGATCTCTTTCTTCTTTTTACTGATGGCCTTGATGGTGGAGTACGCTTCGCGAAGGTCAACGCCGCCGAGGTCGTGCAGCAGTTGCATCACCTGTTCCTGGTAGGTGATGACGCCGTAGGTGACGCCGGTGTATTTTTCGACGGTTTCGTGGAGGGGTGGAACCTGCGCGCGGCCGAGTTTGCGGTCGTTGTAATCGGGTATGAGGTCCATCGGCCCGGGACGATACAACGCGTTGGCGGCGATGAGGTCTTCAAAACGGTCGGGCCTCATGCCCATGAGGACGTTACGCATGCCGCCAGATTCAAACTGGAACACACCAGCGGTATCGCCACGACGGAAGAGGTCGAGGACGTTCTGATCTTCGAAGGTGAGGCGGTCGAGATCTAACGGATCGATTGCGGCTTGCGGCTTGCCCCCGGAGGGGCTTGAGGTTTGCGGGTCGATGCCGAATTCACGTTTGGTATCTGGGCATGGTCCTTTTCCGAACTGCCCCGTAATTGTTTTGAGTTGTGTTTCGCGGTCGAGCGTGGCGTTAACCAGCTCGCGGCAGCGTTGGATGATTGAAAGTGTTCGAAGACCTAAAAAGTCTACCTTCAACAATCCGACCTTCTCGCAGGTCGGCCCATCCCATTGGGTGCAGACGGGGATGTCTTCACCGTGTCCCGCTTTATGCAGGGGGACGATGTTATCCAACGGTTGCGTGGCGACGACCACACCCGCGGCGTGAATGCCGGAGTGCCGCGCAAGACCCTCCAGGCGTATCGCGGTGTCGAGTAGTTTGCGCGTGATGGGGTTGCCATCGTATTCCTTGCGCAGGTCAGGCTCGACCTGCAGCGCCTTTTCTAATTTGATGCCCAGCGTTTCCGGCACCAACTTCGCAATGCGATCGACTTCGGGCAGTGGCACGTTCAACACGCGGCCCACATCACGAATGGCAGCACGGGCTTTGAGGGTTCCGAAGGTGATGATCTGCGCGACGTGGCCATACTTCTGGCGGACGTACTCGATGATTTCCTGTCGGCCGTCCTGGCAGATGTCGATATCGATGTCGGGGTATTCCGAGCGGCTGGGGTCGGTGAATCGTTCGAACAGCAGGCCGTAGTGCACGGGGCAGGCGTTGGAAATGCCGAGGCAATACCCCACGACGGTGCCGCATGCCGAGCCGCGCGCGTTTACGGGGATGCCGCGGTTGCGCGCTTCGTTCACGAAGTCCCACACGATAAGGAAATACGCGCTGATCAGTTTGTCGGAAAGAACCTTCAGTTCCCACTCGATGCGTTCACGAATCTCTTCGGTGATGCCATTTTCACCGTACCGCCAGATCGCGCCGGCTTCTGTGAGTTCGCGCAGGGCGTGGTCGCATTGTTCGCGCAGGTCTTCCGCGGAATCGGTGTCGTGTTGTTCATCGAACGGATGCAGCTTGTACTGCGAGCAGAACGCCTTGTACCACTCGGTGGAACCGATGGCGTGCTCTTCGATATTGCCGCTGGCCTTTTCGAGTTTCACCACGGGCGCGTGGTTGGCGTCGAAATCGATGTGGCTGTCGCAACGGTCAGCGATGCGCGCGGTGTTGTCGATCGCCTCGCGGCCAGCGCCGTCGAGGTAGTCGCCGAACAGTTTCTCCATCTCCTGCGGACTCTTGACGTACAACTCTGGTGAGTAACGCAGGCGGCCGGTGTCTTCCTTGATCTTGCCGGTGGAAATGCAGATCAGTGAATCATGGGCATCGTGGTCATCACGCACCAGAAAGTGCGGGTCGTTATCGCACACCAGCGGCAGGTCGAGTTCACGTGCCAGTTTCACCAGATGCGGGTTGATCAGTTCCTGATCGTTCTCGCCGCAACGTTGCATCTCGATGAAGAAACATGGCTCGCCTTTCTCGTTGGTACCGAATGTTTCGGCGTGCCACTTGGCCTCGGTGATGGCCTTGTCCCAATCGGCCTGGTTGCCGTTACGGTGGTAATTCAGCAGGTAGTACGCAAGGGAGGAACCGAGGTGGCCATTGATGGCGATGAGGCCATCGGACCATTGTTTAAGCGTCGCATGATCCATGCGCGGGCGGTAGTAAAAACCATTCTGATACGCATCGGACGTCAACTTGAGCAGGTTGTGCCAACCGGTTTGATTCTCCGCGAGCAGCACCAGGTGGAACCCGCCGTCGGCCACACCGGTGGCTTCGCGCCGCGTGCGATCACCGGGAGCGACGTACGCTTCGATGCCAAGGATGGGTTTGATGCCCTTGGCCTTCGCCGTCTTGTAGAACTCGGGCGCGCCGTGCATGTTGCCGTGGTCGGTTAACGCAACGGCGTTCATGCCAAGCTCGGCCACGCGGTCGATCAGTTTATCGATGCGGTTGGCACCATCGAGCAGCGAGTAATGGCTGTGCAGGTGCAGGTGCACAAACGGGCTGGTAGATTCGGTGGGCATGCGTGCGTGCGCTCCATCGCAAACGGTTGAGCTGACACACGTATTCTACAAGAGATGCATCGCGTGGGCCTCCGCTCCTTTGCCCCGAGTGGGGGGAGAGGTTGGGTGAGGAGGTTGAATCCAGGGATGCTCTGCCATCTAAAATCTCACCCTCACCCCAACCCTCTCCCTTGAAGGGAGAGGGGGTCGGAGGCATTCTCACGCAACATGAAATATTGGTTGGTGATTCAGATCGACGTGATCGAACCAATCGCAATCTCGCTGGATGCGGGATCAACCGACACTGTGATGCGATAATCACCGATGCCCAGCGTGATTTCTGCGGCCGTGGTCTGGTCGATCTGCCCGAAAGCACCAAAGGCGAGTTGGTCGTCATCACCCACCGCAGTCGACACGATGGTTACGCCCACCATCTCAGCAGCGCGATCATTACCGAACGTGGTGCGGTACGGCAGGTTGCCGATCGGGTTGGTCACGGGGGTATCCGTGTCGCTGGCGGCGGCAATGTAGTACCACGCGCCGGAGCTGTCGAACACCATGGTGCGGGGATCATCGCTGTGGGTGATGGATTCGACCTTGGCAAAGTCGAGGTCGGCAGCCAGTAACTGCGCGGCGGCGATCAATCGTGACTGATTGGTCGCACTGAACATCGGCACCACCAGCACGGCGGCAATGCTGATGATCACCACGACAATGATCACTTCAACTAGGCTGAAGGCGCGGTGGGGTCGTACTGGTGGCGCATGCATTTCCACAATCTGCGTATCGGCCGGCTGTGCTTCCGACTTTGCCGGTTCTTCGGATTGCGCCATCAAATTTGGTCATTCACGGCGTTACGGGGGTGGCGTGGGTCAGGTCCAGGGTGTTTATATCCGAACATCAATGTGACAAAGGCTGCGCCGGGGCTGGGTGTGCGCCCATGGTGCCCGTGCAGCTTCTGGACTAGATGTACCTATGCGTATGCGTCGTTCACATGCGGCCGGTCTCTCGCTGATGGAATGCATGTTCGCCACGGCGGTGCTCAGTGTGTCCGTGATTGCAGTCACTGAAGCGCTGATCGGCGGGCAGATGCACAGTCAGCACGCGCTGGCCAGTTCTCACGCGATGACGCTGGCTGAAGCGCTCATGGAAGAGATCGTCTCCCTGCCTTATGACGATCCGGAAGGTGCGGTTGCGCTTGGGCCGGATAGCGGCGAATCGGATCGCGTTGACTTTGATAACGCAGATGATTTCCACGACTACTCAGAAGATTTTGACGAACTGGCCGATGCCTCGGGCACGTTGCTGCCGGATGCGCTCCAGAACTACCAACGATCAGTCACCGCTTCGTTCACTTCGATCACCGTGCCCGAATTCACCACGGCAATCAACGGCTTGAATGTACAGGTAAGCGTGACCGACGGCGTGCACACCTGGACGGTGGACCGCTTTATTCCGGAGCCAACCGAGTGACCCGGCACGCATCTGACAACATGCTGATCGATCGCGGCATGACGCTGGTCGAGTTAATGATGTCGTTGACCATCTTCTCAGTGATTGGCCTGTCGGTCACGATGATGCTGACCGCCGCCACACAGGGCACGAAGACGGCGAATGATCATCGTGAAGTGTCGATCCAGGAAAAAATGCTCGGCACGCGCGTAAGCTCGACCATTCGCGGCTCGTACAAGATTCTCGATGCAGGCGATGGTTACCTGGTGCTGTGGACGGCGGACACGCGCGACACGGACACACCAAACCTTTCGGAACTGGTGCGCATTGAGTACGACAGCGACACCGGACGGCTATCACGCTATGCCGCGGAATTCCCCGATGGATGGACCGATGAGCAGATTACCACGGCGGATACTGAATACAGCCTGGATAGTGACTTCGACGCGGTGACCACCACGCTGAAAGATGGCGATTACTTTGTCGAATCGCTTTGGTCGACGTCGATCACCCAGGCCACATTCTCGTTGAACCACGTGACGGCGCAATCAGCCACGTTGGCGTCGTACCAACTGGCGGTGACCACGGAATCGGGATCACACACCATCATGGGCGCAGCGGCACTGCGTGCGGATTAGGAATCGTCGCATGAAGATGTACCGACAACACAACCGATTCCATGCACGTGCGGCACGACAGCGCGGCGTGGCGATGGTGTTGGTGATCGCGGCAGTCGCGGCGGCGTCGATCATCAGCCTGGCGTTTATTGTTCGCCAGTCGACGGTCACGGCCATGTCGGAAAATCTCACTTCGCACAGTCGCGCCAGGTTCGTGGCTGAATCAGGTTTAGAACTGGCTCTGGCGCATATTCGATCGACGGAAGACTGGCGCAGCTCGCTCAGTGAAGGGGAATGGGTAACCAACCATTCTTACGGCGGGGGCACGTTTACCGTTTCGATCAACGATGGACTCGACCTGGATGGCGATGGTACGTTCGATGGGGATGGCGACCTTTCCGATGATTCAACCGACCCGTTCACCGTGACGGTGGTGGGTCGATACGAAGGAACGATTCACACGGTGCATGGCGCGATCACCCCAACGGGCAGCCCAAGCAAGACGGTGCTGTTTGTGGTACCGGACTCGACGGATTTGAGTGACCAGGATGAAGCCCGCAAGACACTGTTTGAGGATTGGGGCTACACCGTGGTGCCGATCGCGGCGAGTGCCTCGCAGGCCAGCTTCGATTCTGCAGTGGTCGATGCGGATGTGGCATACATCACCGAAGATGTGCTTTCGAGCAGCCTGAACACCAAGCTTTATGATGCGCCCATCGGGGTGATCAATGAAGAGTGCGTGCTGAACGATGAGTATGGCTTCGGCAGCGGCAATTCCCGCTTCAACGCCACCACCATCGAGATCGTCGATAACTCGCATTACATCACCGCCGCGTTTGCCGTGGGTGATCTTGTGCTGACCACGGAAAGCGAAGAGTTCATCGTCGTCACCGGCACGAAAGCGCCGGGCGGGCGTATTCTTGGCGAGAAACTGAACAGCAGTGATGTTTCTTTGATGGCGATCGATGCAGGTGGCGAGTTGTACGATGGTGAACATGCGGCTGGCCGCCGCGTGTACATGCCGTGGGGCGGCAACAGTTTTGATGTGAACACATTGACCACCGATGCGAAAACGTTGATGCGCCGCGCGGTGGAATGGGCCAGCCAATCCGCGGAAGTTGGCGCAGCGATGTGGCGATGGACATTGGACGACTTAAGCGGCACCACCGCCACCGAATCGATCAGCGCCATCAACGGCAGTTACGAAAACAACGTCACGTTGGCGCAAGCCGGTGTGCATGGCACGGCGGCGTACTTTGATGGCACGGATGATCACGTGGAAGTGCCGCATGTTTCCGGCATGCTGCTGGATAACGGAACCGTGTCGTTCTGGTTCAAGAGCAGTCAGCTATCGAGCAAGCGCGGGCTTTTCTCGAAGGATTCCAGTGGTAACGACAACGGCGGGCACATCCACATTTACACCGATTATTCTACGCTGAAGGTGCGTCTGCAAAGCACATCCGGCAGTGACACGTTGAGCGCTTCAACCAGCCTGAGTGCGGACGAATGGTATCACGTAGCGGTCACGTTCGGTGATGGCGGGTATAACCTGTACCTGAACGGCAACCTGGAAGATTCGGACAGTTACTCCGGCGGACTTGGCACATCATCCGGCGGCACGGGCAATGAAGAACCCATCGCGTTCGGGGCAAACACGTGGAACAGCGGCAACCAGACGATTACGCCGTTGACCGACTTCTTCAAGGGCTACATGGATGACGTGCGCATGTACAACTACGGCCTGACCGGGCTGGAGATTCGCACGCTCTATGAAGAAGGCCTCGACGAAGAAGACACCGCACCACAACTGATCGTGCAATACGATTTCGAAGAAGTGATCTACCAACCGGAGTTGATCGCGCACTTCCCGCTGGATGATGATGCAGCAGATGGCACCGCAGTGGACATCATCGGCGGCATGGATGGTACGCCCGCCAACGGCGCTGCCATGGAAGAAAACGAAGCGCACCTGGGCACGGCCACGCGCTTCGACGGCAACAATGATTACATCCTTGTGCCCCATGATGACAAGATGCTGCTCGACCAGGGTAGCATCAGTTTCTGGTTCCGACCGGATAACCGTAGCGCAACCGACGGCCTGGTCAGTAAGGATTCCAGCGGCTACGACACCGGCGGACACATGCACATCTACATGGAATCCCGCCGCGTGAAAGTGCGCCAGCAATCAACCGGCTCAAGCTATAACATACAATCAGGACAAGTCCTCCAGGATGACACCTGGTTCCACGTGGTGTACACCTTCGGCAGCGGCGGCATGAAGCTGTACGTGGATGGCGCCCTGGTCGACAGTGACAGTTACGCCGGTGGCCTGGGCACGAGCAGTGGCGGCGATGGCAACTACGAACCGATGGTATTCGGTGCCAACACCTGGAACAGCGGCAACCTGACCCACACCAGCCTGAATAACTACTTCGATGGTGTGATGGATGACATTCAGATTTACAACCGCGCCTTGAATGCGGACCAGGTACTCGACCTGTACACCGATCAACCTGTGCGGCAAAACACCGGCCCGGGTGATACGGTGGTGGACACCAGCAGCTACGGCGAACCGCTGAATCTCACGATTTCTGATACGGATGACATCACGTGGATCGCCGATGGCGGACTGCAGATTGATGACGAAATCCGTATTGCATCAAGCGGCCCTGCGACGAAACTGCACACCGCGCTGTCGGCCACGGATGAACTCACCGTGTCTGTCATCTTCAAACCCAAGTACGCCCCACCGGCGGATGACTCGCGCATCGTGACCTATGGCGTAGACAGTTCCAACGTCAACTTCTGCGTGCGCCAGCAGGACAGCGTAGCCCGCATCGAAGGGCGCGTGCGCACCACCACGTCAAACAGTGAAGGTGAGCCGGCAGTCACCACGCCGGATGGCGACCTGGATACCTCGGTCATGCATCATGTGATTCTCACCTACGATGGCGAGAGTGTGAAGATCTATCGCAACGGCACGCTGGAAGACAGTGAAGATCGCACCGGCACGTTCAGCGGCTGGGATGAAGACTATCTGTTGACGCTGGCGAACTGCGATGAATCAGACAAACCTTTCGAGGGTGTTCTGTACAAGGTGCAAATCTACGATCGCGGGTTGAATGTTTTCCAGGTCGAGGATGTTTTCCAGGGCAATTCGCCTGGCAACTACACCAGCGGTGAAGGTGTGGCATACAGCTTGCGTTGGATGGAAGCTCAGCCTTAGCATGTTTGCTGACCTGTCGCGACTGTCTACAATTCCGGGCCATGCATACCAAACCGCGCACTGTTTATCTTTGGCCGGACGACTGCCCGCACAATGGGAATGGCCATGATCGACCACACATGGTGATCTATCCGCCATCGCGCAGCAGTCTGTCACCAACACCCGCGGTCATCATTTGCCCGGGTGGAGGCTACACCAAACGTGCGGACCATGAAGGCGAACCGTTGGCAAAAGTGATGGCGTCACACGGCATGTTGGGCGTGGTGTGCCATTACCGCGTGGCGCCGAACAGGCATCCCGCCCCTTACGCCGATGCCGCACGTACCGTGCGCCTGGTGCGGTCGATGAGCGATGAGTTGAACGTTGATCCGCAGCGCATTGTTCTCATGGGGTTCAGCGCAGGTGGACACAACGCATGTACGGTCGCCACGCAGCCCGACCTGCACCATGATGAACATGATGATCTGGTCGATCAGTTCAGCGCACGCCCAGATCGATTGGTTCTGGCGTACCCGGTCGTCTCGTTCATAACCAAACCACACCGCGGTTCTGCCCAGCAGTTGGTCGGACGCGATGCATCACACGAAGTGCTACAGCAATTCAGTGGTGAGTTGCATGTCGATGCGAACACACCACCCACATTTCTGTTTCACACAGCAGACGATGAACCCGTACCGGTCGAAAACAGCCTGAACTTTGCTGCAGCCTGTCGTGAACATGACATACCGGTCGAGGTACACATCTACGCGCATGGGCCACACGGCGTGGGTATGGCGCTCGATCATCCTGCATTGCGATCATGGACCAGCCTGCTGCTTGACTGGTTGGCTGACTTTTGTGATGACGCTTAGAAGCTGTCGGCAATCCACGGTTGCGGTCCGCTGAATGCAAGCGTGAGTGCCGCCAACTGATCCGCATCGCCTTCCAGGACGCCGGCACCGGCAAGCTCTTCCGCGGTCATCAACGAACTGAACAGCGGCGCGAGTGATCGCACGTGCATGCGGATGTGCCCATCACCACCACGCTGCACGGTGGGCTTGCCCTGGCGTAGCGACAGCACATAGCGCCCGGCGTTCTCCGAGATGATGTCGTCATCAATCTGCAGATGCAGTTCCGTGGTGACGTTGCGGTAGCCGCGCTGGGTCAATGCGTTTTCGATGTGACAGATGCGCATCATCCATTGTTCGGCATAATCACGATCCGGTGGAAACATTGGGCCTTCAAACAACTGCAGATCGTGCGGACTGCCCGCCCAGACGGCCTTCTCGTACATCGTGCGATGACTGATGAGCACGGAAACCGCCAGCTTCTTCGCAGCCGGGTTCAGTGTGACCAGATCGCGGATGAGCAGCTTGCCGCCGTGACGCTTCTTATCGATGATCATGTAGCCACAGCGTTCGCCATCAACCACCAGGAAGTAGCGGTACACCACTTCCTTATGTGGTTTGGTCTTCCATTCGGTGAGCAGGTCGTTCCGATCCATGTTGCCATGTGTTGCTCGCTTGCGATATAGCGCCATGGCGTCATCTATTTCGTCTTCACCGAACGGCACTGCTTTGCCCGGCGCTTTGTAGCTGCCCAAGGTACGTACCGGCAGCGCCCATCGATCGTTTCTTCCCGCCAGTTCGTAGCCGCTCTTACGGTAGAGCGCCACCGTTGCCGGGTACAGTGTGGAAAGCGCCACGCCTTTCGCGTGTGCTTCGCGCACCATTTGCGACATCATGTAATGCGCCCCGCCTTCGCCGCGACGATGCGTGGCCGTCACCACGCCGCAGATGCCCCAACACGACACGCGCTGGCCACCGAACCATTGACCGGCATCGATGATATACAAGCCGGCAACCGTTTCGTGGTCATCCTGCAGCAGGCGCACCCATTGCGGGCCGTTGGCCTCGACCGTGCGCCGCCCACCTTCGGGGTCGCTTTGGAAGGCCTGCTCGCACAGGTCGATCTCGGGTTGCGCCTGCTCAACGGTTTCGGGAATCACGATCTTCCACGTATCACTGCTCATGAACATCTCCAAGGCGTGCGGTCAGTTCGCTGATTGACTCGACCACCGCGTCCGCCAGTTGTTTCAAGTTCTCATCACGTATTGCCAAAGGCGGCATCAATACCACCACATTACCGAGAGGGCGAATGATAACACCTTTACCCCGGCATGCGGCACACACTTCGTAACCTAAACGCCGTGAGGGATCGAACCCGACACTCGCCTGTTCGCCCGGCGGGGTGAGTTCGATGCCAACCATCAACCCCTTTTGGCGGATATCCGTGACAACCAATTGCTTTTCAAGTGGCGAGAGCCACGTGGCCACCAACGCTGCCTTTCGATTCACCTCATCGAGTAGATTGTTCTGTTCAAACAGATCAAGCGATGCCAGCGCCGCAGCACACGCCAACGGGTTACCGGTGTAGGTATGACCATGATAGAGCGTGCGGTGTTCGTGCAGTTCGCCTTCAAAAGCGGCCGCGATTTCATCCGTGCATAACGTGGCCGCCAGAGGCATGTACCCACCGGTGATGCCCTTACCCAGGCACATCAGGTCAGGCTCCACGTTCTCCTGCTCACAGGCGAACATCGTACCGGTACGACCGAAGCCGGTGGCCACTTCATCCACGATCAGCAGCACATCATGCTTGCGGCACAGGTCTGCCACGCCGCGCAGGTAACCATCGGGATGCACCACCAAACCTGCTGCGCCCTGCACGAGTGGTTCGATGACCACCGCCGCAACACGATCGCGCTGATCTACCAATCTTTGTTCCAGTGTGGCCAATGCCGGTGCAGCATCATCACGCGACGGGGCCGGCACGAACTCGGTGTGGAACACCATCGACTCAAACGCGCGATGGAATGTTTCGCTGTAGCCCACACTCATCGCGCCGGTGGTGTCCCCGTGGTAGGCACCCTCGATGGCGATGAACGTATCGCGCGTCGTTCTTCCACGATGATGCTGATACCCCACCGCCATTTTGAACGCCACTTCCGTCGCGGTGGCACCGGCATCGGAATAGAACACCTTGTTCAATTCCCTCGGTGCCAACTCGCACAACCGCGCAGCCAGCTCCACGGCGACAGGATGCGTCAAACCAAGCATCGTGGTGTGCGCCACCTTGTCGAGCTGATCGCGCACCGCATCATCAATCTCTTTCACACGATGACCGTGCACGTTACACCACAAACTCGATACACCATCGATGTAGCGGTTGCCCTCGGCATCAATCAGATGATCGCCTTCCGCCTGCTCAATGATGAGCGGCGTTACCTCGCGCCACTGACGCATGGGCGTGAAGGGGTGCCACACATGTGCGTGGTCCAATTGCGCAATTTGTTCTCGTTTCTGCGTGTCCATGGGCGACACCATACCCGCGCCTCTGCACCACGGCCAGTCGATCCCAAGGATAGACCAGACCGGTCAGACCAGATGTGGTTTGTCGCACAAAAACACATTCGACCCGTGAGGCATCGCATCGTTACAATCGCCGCACTTTCAATGTGGTCTTCACGCGCTGATAAGCGCGCAGTAGTACTTCAAGCGGAGCATGCGATGGCAGAGAAACCAACCACAAGCGGCAAGGCGCGCGGCGTTGATCAGATCCTCCAACGTTGGCGCAAGGAGATCAAGGGCAAGAGTCGCCGCATCATCAGCTTTGAAGAAACCGTCGCGTTGAAAATCGAGTCAATCAAAAATCGCATCTATTACGACTTTGAACCGGTTGCCGGGTGGACGGTGCGACAGTTCAACTTCACCTCGAAGCGCGAGCGCGCATGGGTGGATGATGATTTTCGCCCCATTCACGTTGGCGACACCTGGGGTGGGCCCGACATGAGCGCCCTGTTCCGCTGCACGGCCGTCATGCCCGAACGTTTTGCCGGTAAAAAGGTCGCGCTGAAAGTTTACTTTGGCGGCGACGGCCTGCTATCCGTCAACGGAACGCCCTACCACGGCCTCGACCCGTTCCGCGATACCGTCATCCTTTCCGGCGCAGCTGAACCCGGCACGAAGTACGATTTTGAAGTTGAAAGTTTCATCTTCTGGCACTTCGGTGAAGGCGAAATCAAAACATTCGAAAGCTCGCACTTCGCCCTCGTCGATGATGCAATGAACGATGCGTACTGGGATTTGCGCGCAGCCTACAACGTGATGATCGCTCCGCAAACAGATGCGGATGTGCGGGCGTTCATCGTGGAAGCGATGACTGAAGCCGTCGCACACATCAATCAGAATGAAACCGACAACGGAGCGGCGTGTGAAGGTGCACTCAAAGCGCAGCAGATCATCCGCAAGAAGGTCTACACCAGCGACCGCTTCAAGAAAGACGGCCTGATTCATCTGTGCGCCAACTCGCACCTGGATGTGGTGTTCCTCTGGACGCACGCCGAGTTTGTCCGCAAACTTGGTCGCACGCACGCCACCACGCTGCGTCTGATGGAGCAGTACCCGGATTACATCTTCAGCCAGTCGCAGGCATTGATGTACGACGAGATGAAGAAGCAATACCCGGCACTCTACGAGCAGGTGAAACAGCGCGTGGCGGAGGGTCGGTGGGAAGTGATCGGCGCGTTCTGGGTGGTGCCGGACTGTAACCTGATCAGCGGCGAATCGTTCGTACGGCAGACGTTGCACGGTGTTCGTTTCTTCGAGCGTGAGTTCGGCATCACGCCGCGCACGTGTTGGATGCCGGATGTGTTCGGCAACGCGTGGGGCATGCCGCAGATTCTCGTGCAGTGCGGGCTGGATTACTTCGTCACGCACAAGATGGTGGTGTGGAACGATACGAACCCGTGGACGCGGAACACGTTCTGGTGGCAAGGGCCGGATGGCACGCGCATTCTTTCGGTGGTGCCGCCCACGCACTTCATCGGCACGGTAGAACCGGACCACATGGCCGAACACTGGGAAGGTTTCGGCGATAAAACGACCATCGGCGAATCGCTCTACAACTACGGCTGGGGCGATGGCGGCGGCGGGCCCGATCCGGAAATGATCGAGTACGTCAAACGCTACCAGGACTTCCCCGGTGTGGTGCCGGCCAAGCCCTGCCGCATCGAAGAAGCACTCGACAGCATCGGCGATCGCGCCGCCACGGCCGACATTCCCGTGTGGAACGATGAGCTTTACCTGGAAGAACACCGCGGCACGTTCACCACGAAAGGACGACTGAAAAAACTGAATCGTCGCTGTGAACACCTGTACCGCGCCGCGGAAATGTTCGCGACGTTTGCGGGTGGTACTTCCGGGGGCGATTACCCGCGCGAAACGTTGAATGAAGGTTGGATCGAGGTGTTGAACAACCAGTTCCATGATTCGCTGCCGGGTTCACATATCACGCCGGTGTATGGTGACCTGCTGGCCAGTTACGACAAGGCCATATCGATCGGCGAGGGAGTGCTGAACGATGCGCTGACTACGATCACACAACGAGCCGATACGAATGGTGAGGGTGAAGCGTTGGTCGTGTTCAATGCACAACCCCGAACGCGCAGCACCATCGCACAGGTCATCATGGATCACCGTGATGTTCACGTGACCGACAGCGCAGGGAATGTGGTGGTTAGTCAGTGGATCACCGACAGCGAAACCGGCAAGCCGGTGCTTGCATTCGAAGCGAATGATCTTCCACCCGTGGGTTACAAGGTATTCCGCCTGCTGGATGGCAAAACAGAATCATCCAACGTGAAAGCAACTTCGCACACACTGGAGAACAATCACCTGCGCGTGCAAATCAACGATGATGGTGAAGTGGTCTCGCTGGTCGATAAGGCTACCGGGCACGACTACTTCTCCGCAGAACGCCCCGGCAATGTGCTGAAACTCTACGAAGATGTGCCCGGCAAGTACGAAGCGTGGGACATCGCGCCCAGTTACACCGACATCGATTTCGACACCGGCCAGGCCACGGTCACCATCGATGAGCAAGGCCCGCTGCGTTCTTCGTTGAAGGTAACGCGCATGTTTGGCAACTCTTCGATGACCCAGCGCATCGTGCTCACGCGCGATGGGAAGCGTATCGACTTCATCACCGATGTCGACTGGGCGGAACAGCAGAAGCTGTTGAAGACACGCTTCTTCACCGACCTGGTCACACGCACCGCCACGTACGACATGCCGTACGGCAACATCGAACGCAGCGCCTATCGCAACCATTCATACGATGCGGCCAAGTTTGAAGTGCCCGGCCACACCTGGATGGACCTTTCACAAGCCGACCACGGCCTGAGTCTGCTGAACGACTGCAAATACGGCCATGAAGCATTCGACGGCATGATGGCACTGACGCTGTTGCGCGGGCCGACCAACCCGGACCCGGCCAGCGACCAGGAACACCACCAATTCACCTACAGCCTGTACCCCCACACCAGCACGTGGCGCGAAGGCGGCACCATTGAACGGGCGGCTGACCTGAACGACCCGGTGCGCGTGGTTGTGACCGATGTGCACGAAGGTGATTTACCTGCGGAACACAGCTTCCTCAGCCTCGATACCGATGGCGTCACCCTTGAAGCGGTGAAACGGGCGGAAGATTCGGACGACCTGATCGTGCGCATCGTCGAACGACTCGGGGCCACGCAAAACGTGACCATTCGCCTCGCTGCATCAATGAACAAAGCCGCGTTGTGTAATCCACTTGAGCACAACGAGCAACCGATCGACACCAATGGCGATGCACTCACGCACACGTTGCGGCCGTATCAGATGCAGACATTCAAACTGTCGATGTAATCCGATCGTTACGGATTCAACTGGTACACGCGGATGTAGTCGACGTACATGTCGGTCGCGTTGCCGTAACGTTCAAGATCGATCGGCCATTTGCTGATGCCGCTGATGGCGTAGTTGACCAGCAGACAGTGCGGCTGCATGGACATGTCGTTCGTCTTGTGCCGCAGCACTTCAATGTCGTCGAAGTAGTAAACGGTGTACTCTTCATCCACGCGCAGCGCGTAGGTGTGGAACGTGGTGGACCAGTAACTTTTGCCGCCGAGTTCCATGATGGGTGGACGGGTGGAAAAACCTTTTTTCTTTGACCCGTCGGGATTGGTCTGTCGCCAGAAGTGGCTGACGATGGAGTAGCTTGGGTGGTTGGGGTTGCCCTTGCCGACACCGCCGTAACATTCAGCGATGTCCAGTTCATCACCCGGCTTGCCGCGTTCGAGGTTGGTAATCGTCCAGAAGGCCGGCCAGGTTCCCGGGGCGGATTGCGCGACGAAACGACATTCAGCATAGAACGGTGGTTTGGCCCAGAAGCCGTTGCCATCCATATCGACGGTGGCGATTAACCCGGTGAATCCTTTTTCCGCGCCAGCAGGTTTCCGTGCTTTGATGCGCAGATACGTGCCGACCTGTTCAAACGGGTTGCGGTCGCCGGTGGGGTCGGAGAACACGTACTTGCTGAAGTCGCCGAACTTGGGTTTGTGCGCGTTGTATCGCGCGCCGCGGCCGTCTTTGCTGATCGACAACGGACCGTCGAAGTCATCACTGAACACCAGTTGCATGCCCTCGGCTGCGGGTGGATCGTGCGCGGGCATGCCGGCGTTCCAATCCACCCCGCCGGTGTTGTAGAGTTGCAGCTCGAAGATGTCGCGCTTGCCTTCGTCGTTGGATGTGCGAATGCGAATGTTGACCGGGCCATGGGGGAAGTCGTCGGCGGGGAAAGTGAAGGAGCCTTGCCCGCTTTCATCCAGCGCGATGCCACCGGGGGTGAGTTCCGCATCGTGACCCCATTCGCTGGGTTGATCTTTCGTGGGTTGCCGCCAACAGAGGGCTTTGGCCACGGTCATGCCGGGGGCGGAGAATTCAACCAGCACATCGCCACTCACGCGCGAGCGCAGTTCCGGCTTCGTGACGGTGATGGTTTGCACCCAGTCGTCGGCGTCATTGTTTCCGCCGTAGTTGAACTCGAGGTATTCATCGTTGATCACGGTGGGTTGCTCCGTTGTCCGTTTGCTGCCGCAGGCTGAAAGTGCCGCGATGATCCCCGCCAGGATGATGACGCTGTACGTTCGCATGGCCAACTCCTGATCAAATGGCGATATCACCGACCCGCGCAACATAGCGTCGGGCCGATCGATGTACAACAAGACGTTGCACATAACGGGTCTGGTGCGATGATTCCAAGAAAAAACCGCGTCCATTTGAAGGACGCGGCTGGCTCGGGTGCCTGAAATACCCCCAAGGGGATTCGAACCCCTGTCTTCAGCATGAAAAGCTGATGTCCTGGGCCAGGCTAGACGATGGGGGCAACCGAGCCGCACATTGTAGCGGTTGGCCGATGCAATTCAAGATCGGCCGGTTGAACCCCGTTCCTGTACCGAAAATGCGTCAATCGGGGACGGACTTTCTCGCATGGCATATGCCCCCAGACGGCCTAGAATGGCGGCATGAACGCAGATACAACTTCCGATATGTCGAGCGATCGGCGGTGCCTGCTGGTAATTTTCGGGGCGTCGGGCGATCTGACCAAACGCAAGCTCATTCCCTCGCTGTACGACCTATGTCGCACGCGACAACTGCCCAGGCACATCGGGATTGTGGGCGTTTCCCGCACAGCCATGACGGATGAAGAATTCCGTGATCGCATGAAACCGTGGTGCGCCAAGCGACCCGGGTTCACCGATGACAGTTGGCCGCATTTCGCCCAGCGCCTGCACTACCACACCGGCGATGCAACCAACTTCGATGAGTTCGATCAGCTCAAAACACGCCTGACCGAACTGGCCGACGAGCACGAAACCGGCGAGAACGTGTTGTTCTATCTGTCGGTGGCCCCGCAGTTGTACGAGCCGATCATCGTGAACATCGGAGCGGCGGGCATGGTGACCGAAGGCAAACGCTGGTGCAGCCTGCAGCGACACATCGCGCCGTTCCAGCGCATCATCGTGGAAAAACCGTTCGGGCACGATCTCGATTCGGCCGCGCACCTGAACCGGGTGCTGGGTCGCGTGTTTGATGACGAATCGATCTACCGCATCGACCATTACCTCGGCAAAGAGACCGTGCAGAACCTGTTGGTGTTTCGGTTTGCCAATGCGATCTGGGAACCGTTGTGGAATCGACAGTACGTGGAGCATGTGCAGATCACTGCTGCGGAGACGGTGGGCGTGGAAGGCCGCGGGGGTTACTACGAAACCAGCGGCGCGTTGCGCGACATGATTCAATCGCACCTGCTGCAACTGATGGCGGTGCTGGCAATGGAACCGCCGAACAGTTTCCGCGCGGCGGACCTGCGCGCCGAGCAGCGCAAAGTGCTCGAAGCGGTGCGCCCCATCACCCCGGAGCAGGTACCCAATGTGGCGGTGCGCGGCCAGTACGGCCCAGGCAATCTTAACGATGAACCAGTGCCGGGTTATCGAGAAGAACACGGCGTCGATCCGCAATCACAAACCGATACCTATGCCGCGGTGAAGGTGCACATCGACAATTGGCGTTGGCAAGGCGTGCGATTCTTGCTGCGTACCGGTAAGCGCATGCGGCGGAAGCTCACGCAAATCGTCATCACGTTCAAACCCACGCCTCACTCGCTGTTCCGTGATAGTGATGTCGATCACTCCACCGGCGAGGCGAGCATTCGACCAAACCGCCTGGTGATCAACGTGCAGCCGGATGAAGGCATCAGCCTGCGGTTCGAGGGTAAAGTACCGGGCCAGGGCATGCACGTGCGATCGGCCGTGATGGACTTCGACTGGGCGGAACACTTCGGCGGCGAACAACCCGAAGCCTACGCCACACTGCTGCTCGACGCGATCCATGGCGACCAGTCGCTGTTCAAGGATCGCTTTGAAATCGAAGCTGCGTGGCGGATCGCCATGCCGATTCTCGATTACTGGCGCGATCACCCGCAAAACGACCTGCCGAATTACGCGGCCGGTTCCTGGGGGCCGGATGCGGCGAACGCGTTATTGGATAAGTGGCGCAATCCCGAGGGCGAGGTTTCGCGTTCGCGCTTGATACAGAAGTAATGCAGCGGAAATGAAAACCGCAGAGGCGCAGAGACGCAGAGGAATTCTCTGAGTGGACGGGATTAACAGGATGGACTGGATCATTCTGATTCAACAATCCCGTTCATCCTGTTAATCCCGTCTACTCTCCTCTGCGTCTCTGCGGTATTACATCGGTTGATCGGCCGGCAACACCATGATGCGGGGGATGGTCACGTGCGGGGGTGATTCCAGGACGAACTTCACCGCACGGGCGAGGTCGCTGCCATCGAGGGGGCGTTCGATCGCTTTGAGGATTTCCTTCTGATCGTCGCGCCAGTGGTCCTGCAGTTCGGTCTTCACGTAGCCGGGCTCGAGGGCGCACACGCGCACGCCAGACTTGGCCACTTCCATGCGCAGCGCT
The DNA here is from genome assembly GCA_028277685.1 of Phycisphaeraceae bacterium. Taxonomy (GTDB): domain Bacteria; phylum Planctomycetota; class Phycisphaerae; order Phycisphaerales; family Zrk34; genus JANQFT01. The sequence continues at coordinate 2,120 of JANQFT010000207.1, read as the reverse complement.
TCGGTGAAGGCTTCGATGGCGAACTTGGTGCCGCAGTAAACGCCGGCGGTGGGTCGCACCTTCGTGCCCACGATGCTGGATGTGTTGATCAGGTCGCCACTGCCCTGCGCCCGGAAGACTTTGAGTGCCGCGTAAGCCATGCGCGTGGCGGCGGTCACGTTCACCTCGATCATGCGGGCCATCGTTTCGTCATCTTCTTCCTCGATGGACGCGATGTTCATGATGCCGGCGTTGTTGAACACGAAATCCAACTGACCGAAACGCTCCTGTGCGGTGCTGACCAGGACATTGGGGAGTTCCGGATCGCTGATGTCGCCGTCGATCGCCACGGCTTCACTCGCCATCTCTTCGACCAGCGATTCAAGCAACTCCGCCCGACGACCGGTGACCACCAACTTCATGCCCGCTTCACTGAGTAACAAGGCGGTCGCCCGACCGATGCCACTGGTCGCGCCCGTGATGATGCCGACTTTGCCGTTGAGTTCCATGGTGATTCATCTCCTGCCTGATGCTGGCGGTTAGGTTCCCCGCGTGCAACGGTACAACATGCGCACCGTTTCGTCATCCGCCGGGCACAGGGCGTCCACATCGTGCCGCCGGAAGTCGAGTGATAATCGTTTAAGGATGGGTTCGACGTCTTCCCGCAGCCAGGCCTGCAGTTCATGGGTTTCATCGAAGCGTCGCCACCATTTGCCCGCGCGGGTGAAGCCGGTGATGTTCAACGTGCCGCGGCGTTTACGCTGGTTGTAGCGGATGGTGGTCATCATCGGGCAGTCATCATCCGGCAGCGCGATGGTTTGGCCAGCGTTCTCTTCAAACGCCCCCGGAAGGTTCATGTCGAACAGCATCACGCCGCCGGGTTTGGTGTGTTTTTTCAGGCAGCGCAGTACGCGCTCGAGGTCGCGCTTCGTGTGGCAGTAGCCCACGCTGCCACCCACGCATGTCACCACATCGAACTGACGTTGCAGATCGAACGACCGTGCATCATCTTTCTTGAATGTCGCGGTCGGCACTTTCGCCTTCGCGTGTTTCAGTTGATGGGCGGATAAGTCGATGCCCGCCGCATCGAAACCTTGTTCAACAGCATACACCACCACTTCGCCCGTGCCGCAAGCCACATCCAACCACGTGCCTTGCGATACGCCTGACACATCGTGGATAAATGGCGCCAGTTCACCCGCGCCCCATTCCTGCCAGTGGGCATTGTAACATGCAGCGTAATCTTTACCGTAGGTGGTCATGCGAATTGCTTACTCCGCGATGCGCACATCCAGTAGTTCCAGTTCCACGTTCGTGCGCCCCTGCCAGCGGTTGATTTTCGGTTTGGCGGCCAGTTCAACTTTCATGCCCGCCGCCAACTTCGGCAAGGCCCACGCCATGTTCCAACCCACGCAACGCATTGATGCACCGTCACCCCGCACGATCACCGCGATGTGATGCCCACTGCGACCAAGCGGCGTGGGATCCTGGCCGATGTGTACATCCCTCACCATCACCTTGGGTTGCGGGTTGCCCCGGCCGAACGGCCCCATGCGTTCCATCGCTTCCACCACGCCAACCTTCAGTTGCCGCAGTGTGACCTGCGCGTCCAACTCGATGCGCGGCGTCAGTTCTTCCACCGGAATGTGTTCGCGTGCATGGTCGATTAACGCCTGTCGCAACACCTCAATGTTCTCCGGCTTCACCTTCAGCCCAGCCGCCATCGCGTGGCCGCCGAAACTTTCCATGTGTTCAGCACAGGTATGCAGCGCTTCGTGAATGTTGTAACCATCGATCGATCGACCCGACCCCTGCGCGATGCCGTTGGTGGTGCTCAGCAGAATCGCAGGGCGACCGAACGCTTCGACCAGTCGGCTGCACACAATGCCCACCACGCCGGGGTGCCAGTCGGGATCGTCCAGCAAGATGAGGCGGACGTCATCGCTGTCGTAGCCGCGCTGTTCGACCTGGGTTTTTGCCTGCTGAAAGATGCTGCGCTCGGTGGCGCGGCGGCGGTCGTTTTCGGCGTTCAGAAACTCGGCGATTTCGCCCGCCTCTTCGCCGGTGGCGGTGGTCAGCAGTTTGCACGCCTGTTTCGCATGACCCATGCGGCCACACGCATTGAGCCTCGGGCCAAGCAC
>JANQFT010000182.1 GCA_028277685.1 Phycisphaeraceae bacterium | reverse complement strand
AATTAACGGTGGTGATCGTATCGCACGACCTGCGCGCCGTCGCAGCCGGTTGCGGGAAGGTGGCCATCCTCAATCGCACGATTCACTACCACGATTCGCCCGATGGATTAACACAGGAACTGCTCGAGGAAGTGTTCCGCCACGATATCGCCCCGGCACTCGGGTAGGTTTTTTACCGCCGAGGACGCGGAGATCGCAGAGCGGTAAGTGGTGGGTCAGGAATTACCCATCGTCAGCGGTACGGGTTGTGGTCGTGGGGTATGCGTGGGTTCGATCGACAAACCAAGTGGTTCTCGCTTTGTGCCGGTGGGGGGCAGGCCGTCGGTATCGATCACGCGCTGCAGGGCCATCACACCTTCGAGCAATGTTTCGGGTCGAGGCGGGCAACCGGGCACGTACACATCCACGGGAAGGAACTGATCGATGCCCTGTACCACGGCGTAGGTATCGAATACGCCGCCGGTCGACGCGCACGCGCCCATCGAAATCACCCACTTCGGCTCGGTCATCTGTTCATAGATGCGTTGCAGCACCGGCATTTCTTTCACGGCCACGCGCCCGGCCACCAACAGTAGATCCGCCTGGCGGGGGCTGAAGCGGAACACCTCCGCGCCGAAACGGGAGATGTCGTAGCGGCTGCCGCCTGTCGCCATCAGCTCAATACCACAGCACGCGGTCGCAAACGGCATCGGCCACACGCTTGAACGGCGGGCCCAGTTCACAACCTTGCGAAGCTGCGTGGTGACATAATTGTCGGCGGCGAATTCAATACCCATGGTCACAACCTTGTATCACGTATTCTTGGCAGTATAGCGGGAGTGAATGTCTAATGACCAATGGCGAATGTCTAATTACGGAGTAAACGTAGGCGCTGTTCCGGTTGTTTAGGCAATTTGTCATTGGTCATTAGACATTCTCAAACGGACGATATAGTTGACGTTAGGCCGGGGTGCCACTACGCTTCGTTGGCGGAATTGACACGCAGTATGCAGTCCGTAGAAGTGGGCTTGTCATGGTTGTTGCCACGCTGGATACATTCGCCAAGGGGGTGTGTGGTCGCGTACTCAGCATAGCCGAGGATGGCGAAAGCTGCTGCCGCCTTCGCCGCATGGGCCTGCGCGAGGGGGTGAACGTGGAAATCATGAGTGACCAGGGCCATGATCCGGTCATGATCCGCTTCGAAGGTTGCTGCCTGGCGGTACGTCGCTCGATGTTACGCAGTGTGGTGGTCCAGCAGTGTGCCAACCCCAACCCCACGCCAACCGAAGAAAACTGCGCCCGCTGCGGCAAGCCTCGTCGTCGGTGGTTGCGGCGCGGCCAGGCCTGATGATTACCTGATTTTTCTTACATGTGAGTGGTGGATTTCTGAGGTTCCAGCATCGCAGGGGCATCTCTTTTCGATCGTGTCATGGACGCGAAGTTTTATTTTTGATAATTATTCTCAATATCGGTTGACATGCTCGGATATCGCACTATCTTTATCCGGAAATCGCGGCCAAATAGTTTTGAGTCGCAATTTCGAGTCATGGAGGCATGTATGTCGAATCGCACGATTGGAGCCATCGGTCACCCCTTCAGCCGATTGATGCTGGTCATCGCCGTCGCACTTCCTCTGGTTGGGTTCAGCCCATCCGCCAGCGCGCAGGATGATGCAGAAGGCCCTGCATCACTTATCACCCCTGATCCGCTTGAGCCGATTGTGGAACTCGCCGGCTGGCGGGCGCTTCAGGGCTGGCTGAGCGAGAATGCCAACCTGGAACTGGAAGTGGGCTACACCCTGGTGATGCAGGCCGCGACGGATGTGGAAGACGAAGCCAACACCCTCATCAGCGGCAGCTTCGACATCGGCGGCGAGTGGGCAGCACTCGAACACGAAAAACTCGGCAATGGTTCACTCGGTTTCCTCGTCGAAGGTGGTCAGATCATCAGCCACAACGATGACGAAGACCTGTCTGCCAACATCGGCACCGCGTTCGGCATCAACGATGACCTGGACAATACCGACATCGCGCTGACCGAACTGTGGTGGGCACAAACGCTACCCGGTGATGTGGTCACCATCACGGCTGGCAAGATCGACCAGTCGGCTTTCTTTGATGCCAACCGCATCGCCAATGATGAGACGGCGCAGTTCCTCGCCACGCCGTTGGTCAACAGTCCATCCATCGCATTTCCTGATAATGGCCTCGGCTTCAATGTGTTGCTGCAACTTACGCCCGAGTGGTACGTCACCACCGGTCTGGGTGACGGTCGCGCCATCGCCAGTCATTCTCCTGAACAGGCATTCGCGCATGGCGACATCTTTTTCGCCATCGAAACCGGCATCGATGTAGAAATCGGTGAACGAACCGGCACATACCGTGTGATGCTCTGGCGCAGCGAAGCGGACAACGTGCCCGGCTACGGTGTGGCGCTCAGCTTTGATCAGGAAATCGCCGAGCAGGTAGTCGGCTTCTTCCGCTACGGTGCGACCGAAGACGACATCGCACGTGCGGCAGGCTTGGCCAGTCATTTCGTGTCCGGTGGTGTGGGGCTGGAAGGTCCGCTTGGGCGCGCAGACGACATGGTCGGTGTCGGTTATGCCTGGGCTGTACTGCCGGCATCCGGCACGACTGATTCGGAATCGATGATCGAATCGTTCTACCGCCTGCAACTGACTGACACCATCACCGTCAGTCCGCACCTGCAGTTCGTGTTTGATCCCGCGGACAGCACCGACTCTGGCATGGTGACCGTGTTCGGCCTGCGGACGCAATTCACGTTCTGACCTGGCAAGGCGCGGTTGCGCAGGCCTGGAAAGGTCCGCTCAACGCGCTTCTTCTGATCGTCCGCGTGCCTAACATTAATGAGGCAACCCATGAGCCAGCCAACGCAAGCCATGTCCGACACGTCCGCTGATACCACCACCGCGCAGATCGCCCTTGTCGGCAACCCCAACACCGGCAAGACCACCATGTTCACCGCGCTGACCGGCGTGCGCCAACGCGTGGGCAACTACCCCGGGGTGACGGTGGAGAAGACCGCGGGTGCAATGTCGTTGGGCAATCAGGAAGTCACGCTGATCGACCTGCCCGGCACGTATTCTCTGGCGGCAGCTTCGCGCGATGAGCGTGTGGTGCTTGACGTGCTGGCTGGTCATATCGAAGGCACACGTAAACCCGAGCTGGTGATTTGCGTGGTCGATGCCTGCAATATCACGCGTAATTTGTTCCTGGCTTCGCAAGTGGCTGACCTGGACATTCCCATGGTCATCGCATTGAACATGACCGACCGGGCTGTCAAACAGGGCATTGAAATTGATGCGGCCGCGATGAGCCAGCGTATGGGCATTCCCGTGATTGCCACCGTGGCCAGTACGGGTGAAGGCTTGGATGAACTGCGCACGGCTGCCACCATGGCTTTGCGCGAACAGCCGAAGATGAAAACCACCAACTGGCCTGAGCCGGTTGAGCAATCTCTCACACTCATGCGGGAATCGGTCCAGCAACTGACCCAACAGAACTTGTCTGATGCGGAACTGCTGCGTCTTCTTTTTGATCAGAAATCTGCTGTCGCCGAGCGCATTGGTCTTGCCGGAGATGGCATTGCCCAAGTGACAGCCGAACCTCGCAAGATTCTCGACAACGCCGACCTCCGTTTGGCCAGTGCCGAATCGGTGATTCGCTATGGCGAACTCAGCGAAATGCTTGAAGGTGTGGTTGCTTATCCTGACAAACGTCAAATCGCCAAGAGCGAATCGATCGACCGCATCTTCACCCATCCGGTGGCGGGCATGGTCGTGTTTGTCGGGTTGATGTTTGTGGTGTTCTGGTCGATCTACCGTCTCGCCAGCCCGTTGATGGATGCGGTGGATTGGGCGTTCGGTTCGATCGGTGATTGGGTTGCCCCCATGCTGGAAGGCAGCCCCATGCTGCAAAGCCTCATCGTCGATGGCGTCATCGGCGGCGTGGGTGGGATGATCATCTTTCTGCCGCAGATTTTGATTCTGTTCTTCTTCATCTCCCTGCTGGAAGACTCCGGTTACATGGCCCGCGCGGCGATCCTCGTCGATCGCCTGTTCCGCTGGTGTGGGTTGAACGGCCGCAGCTTCGTGCCCATGTTGTCCAGCTTCGCCTGTGCCATTCCCGGTGTCATGTCCGCTCGGACCATCGAAAATCCCAAAGCGCGACTCACCACCATTCTCATCGCACCGTTGATGAGTTGCTCCGCGCGTTTACCGGTGTACGTCATTATGATCTCCGCGTTCGTCGCGCCGTTGTATGGTGATGACGTGGCGGCAATCGTGTTGTTTGGCATGCACTTCGTTGGGTTGGCGGTGGCGTTGCCGGTGGCGTTCGTCATCAATCGGCTCATCCTCAAGGCCAAGCCGCAACCGTTCATCATGGAAGTACCCAACTACCGCGTGCCGCGCCTGGTGGATGTGCTCGGCCGCATGTGGGAAAACGGCCGCGAGTTCCTGCTCAAAGCCGGTACCGTGATCTTCGCCATGTCGATCGTCATCTGGGCGCTGCTCTACTTCCCGCGCCCGGCAGAAGTGGCTGATACCGCTAAGGCTGCTTACGACGCAAGCGTGGCAGAGAAGTGGCAATTCTCCTTGGAACGTGTACAAACCCTGCAGGAAGATGAAGAGGCACGCGCAGCGCTGGCGGATCAACAAGCTGCAGCGGCTATTTCGAAATTTCTCGACGTCTCAGTGGATCAGACTCAAGCATTGCTCAACGCAATTGATGTTGCTCTTGCGGGTATTGAGGGCGCAGATGAGATGACGCCACAGCAGGTGGCTGCTGAGTTGATTCAAGATGAGAAGCTGGTCTCACTGCTTCCTCCTACCCCTGGGATGAAGAATGAGCCAACAGCCTCCGACGAAAGCGAGTGGCAGATTGCACATTTGTCTCATGTGTATGGTTTGCGTCTTGATGCCAATGACACCGTCGCAAGCGTTTTTGAAACTGGTGCGGATAACGCCATCGAAGCGGCGTACATCGAACAAAGTGTGATGGGTCGCATGGGTCAGGCGGTGCAGCCGGTGTTTGATCCTGCTGGGTTCGACTGGAAGATCACCGTGGGCGTGCTGGGCAGTTTCCCCGCGCGTGAAGTGATCATTGCCACCATGGGCATCATCTACAGTCTGGGCGGCGATGTGGATGAAGAAAGCGACAGCCTGAAAGATGCCATGGCCGCATCCACCTGGACCAGCGGACCGCGCGCCGGCCAGCCGGTGTTCACGGTGCCGGTGGCGTTCGCCATCATGGTGTTCTTCGCGCTATGCTCTCAGTGTGGCGCGACGGTCGCCACCATCGCCAAGGAAACCAACTGGAAATGGGCGATTTTCAGCTTCGTGTACATGACGGTGCTGGCGTGGATTGGTGCGGTTGTGGTGTATCAGGTTGGCACGGCTATCATGAGTTAACCCCATGCCCGGCGTGATTGAAGCCATCATCGTCGTTGGAGTCATCGCGGTTGCTGCCGTGTTCCTGCTGCATGTGGCGCGCAAGCGATTGCGTGGTCACAGTGGCTGCGGCTGTGCCCCAACGTCGTCCAAGCCCAAACGTACGAACCTGACCATCGATGGCCGCCGCGCTGGTTAACAGTTCTGTCAGCGCGATGCAATCTGTTACAATGATGATCGCAGCGATGTGACTGTCCTTTCTGGTTGCGCGTGTCGTCTGCGGGTTGCTCATGACGCCGCGACCATGGCGAGATAGAGCCATGCTCAAGGCACAGTGTTCGCATAGTGATCATCCATCCGTTCGCCACCATCCCCTCAGGTCAAAATGTTCTGGCATTCTGCTGTTTGCTGCATTGATGCTGTGTGGCATAGGGCAAAACAATTGCTTTGCTCAGGAACAAAACGCCGACCCGGCGACTGTGTTTGCCGATCAATTCGGCCAGGATGCCATCGCTGTTCTTGCCACACCCGATACCCATGATGACGCGGTATTGGCTGGCCAAATCCTCGTAGAAACTTCGCGTGGTGACTTGGCCATGCCGGTCACGATCTACATGCTGGAAAAAGCGTATGAGTTCGGGGCAAAACATGTCGCGGGCTACCCCGATTGCGTGATTGCCACCACGCGCCTCATGCGCTTTCAGCCCACCCGGAAACTCGAACTGGCCAAACGTATCGTCGCGCTGGCAGAGCAATACTACGGTTCACGCAAGCCAGGCGCACCCACGCCGGCCAACATGGTGGACCGATACATGGTGTTGGCCCAGGCGCATCTGGATGCAATCGATGGTGCGAAGGCCATGGCGGCACTTGAGAAAGCGCGTGAGCTGGCGCCGCTGGTTCGTGCCGCGCCGATCAAAGCGATCGCTGAACGCACGGAGCAAGCGAAACAACAGATCGAAACGCAGCAGCGCATCGATGCCCTGGCCCAACGCCTTGATCAAACACCCGGTGATAGGAAGCTGGCCACGGAACTGATGACGATCTACCTGTGCGAGTTGGATCGTCCCACGCGCGCGATGCCTTACGTAGAAAAACTGGGCGATGCGACGAAGACACAACGCGTGCAGTGGGCAGCAATGCCCTTGCGCGATCTGAGTGAAAAGCAACTGCTTGATCTTGCGAACTGGTATGCCAGCCTGGCGGCTGAACGCAAGACCCCCAATCGGCCGGCCATGTGTATTCGAGCCAGGCTCTACTTCGAGCAGTATCTTGCCAAGCATCTCAGTCAGGATGAAGAACGACTGACGGCCCAGAAGAAAAAGGTTGAGGTGGACAAACTGCTGGGCGAGTTGGGTGTCGGCATGAAGTTGGCGCGTCGACAAACGAAGAAACTTCGTGAGGCCTATGGTGAAGTGGTCATTCGCAGTGATGTGCGTATGGCGTTGGAGAACGCGATCGCTTGGCTCTACACCAAGCAAACCGATCAAACGCATTGGGAAGGCGACAAGCCCAACATCGGGCATCGTAACTACGGCGGCAAGACGGCGTTGGTCACTTACGCCTTGCTCATGGCCGACGAAAACCCACGCACGAACGCCGCCCTGCGCAAAGGCATCAACTGGCTGTTCGACAAAACGCTGGTCGGCACGTACAGCACCTGCTTCCGTGTCCACCTGTGGGAAACGCTCCCGGAAAACGATCGTCAGAAGCGCATCGCCCAGGGCGACATTGGTCGAACCAGCCGCGCGTTCTTCATGAAGGATGGTTCACGCGGTTACAAAGTAGGACAACGCGCCAACGAAGTGGGCGACCTTTCCACCACGTTGGCCGGTTATCTGGTGCTGTGGCTGGGGG
>JANQFT010000144.1 GCA_028277685.1 Phycisphaeraceae bacterium | reverse complement strand
CGATATTTTTCGGGTGATCGTTGGGGAGATGATTACCCTTGGCGATGATGACCAGGTCTTCCCGGTTACCGCGCGACTGGAGCCACTGACCGAAAATTTTGTCGCACGGTCCATAACAATGACCGGTGTCGAACGTGTTACCGCCAAGCTCGACCCACTGATCGAACATCACCTGCGCTTTAGCGTAACTGCCGTGCGCGGTGAGTGCGCCGAAGATCAACTTCGATACCGGCTTATCCAACCCTGGCACATTCGCGTACTGCATGTTGTGATTGTCGCGCGGTTGGATCGGGCGGTTCGCGATGTTCACTGTGCATGGTTTGGGTTGTTCCGCTTCGTACACCAGGCCGATTTCACTGCGCCATTGATCGAGCACTTTGAGGTTGCCGAGTGAATCCGCCCAACTCATCTGCGGTGTTTCCTGCGCGGGCAGCGCTTCGGCGAGTGCGTCGGCTTCCAGGCCATACAACGTGACATCGCTGTTGGTGGTGATGGTCTGCTTGTCCCCACCTTTGTAGATGTGGATGTTCACATCGCCAGTGCCTTCGCGTCCCTTGGGGACCCACGGATCGGGCAGGTGAATCTTTCCATCGCTGCCGTAGATCCACACATCGTTACTCATGGTCACGCGCACGCCTGTGGCGACCTGCGTGATGATGTTGCCGGGGAATTCGAGCACAGCCGCGGCGTATTCATCCACGTTTGTTTCACCAAGGTGGCTGACAGCTTTCACCTTGGTTGGCTCGGCGAAACGTTTGCCCGTTGCTTCGCCGGCGATGAGTCGCGCGATGGAAACGGGATAGCAACCCACATCGAGGATGCCGCCACCACCCAGGTCGTTACGCATAAGACGGCCTTCGTTCTTCGCCGGGCCTGTTCCTCCACCGAAGGCAAAAGAAGCAGAGATCACGCGCACTTCACCGATGGTGTTCTCGCGCAACAGTTCGCGCAGCTTTTTGATCTGCGGATGACAGCGATACATGAACGCTTCCATCAGGGCCACGCCGTTCTCTCGCGCGGCTTCCTGCATCTTCGCCGCCTGCCACTGGTTCAGCGCCATTGGCTTTTCGCACAGCACGTGCTTGCCGGCTTCTGCTGTCTTGATCGTCCACTCCGGGTGCATGGGGTGGGGCGTGGCGATGTACACTGCATCAACGTTGTCATCCGCGAGCAGCGCTTCGTACGAAGCATGGCGCGTGGGAATGTTGAACTGATCGGCAAATTTGTCGGCCGCTTCCTGCGTACGACTGGCCACCGCGACCAACTCGCCGTGTTTGCATGTCCCAACGCCGAACGCGAAAGCCCGGGCAATTGCGCCGGTGCTGATGATGCCCCATTTGAGTTTGGTCGCCATGCCATCGTTCCTTACCAAGTGGTGAGTGAGTATAACTGTGTCACTTTTGGCCACGCTAACGAGATTGAATAACCGATCCAATTGCACTTCTGGTCAAAGGCATGTCATAATTGGTTGCATGGCGAGAACCTCTGTCATCTTGACCAATGCCTTGCGGAACGAAGCGGCTTATCGCCAAACACGTTGGGCGGCGGGTTTCCTGCTCAAACCCACACGTGGTGGATACACCACTAAACGCGATGCCACGTTCGTTGGCGTCTACGTCCTTCGCGGCAACGGACAGTTCACCGATGGTGATGGTCACACCCATGATGTTTGTGCCGGCGCGTTCTGCCAGCATCACATGAGGCAGACATACACGCTGAAGCCGAACTACGATGGCCAATGGGCAGAAGCGTTCATGCTGGCGGATGGCGCGCTGTACGAAGCGTTGGTCAACATCGGTTCGATCGACGCTGATCGTCCCGTCCTGCAACCCGGCGTCGACGCGGCGTTGGTCGAACGATTTGAGCGCGTCATCACCGACCTGCAACAGTTGCCCGACAGTGACCTACCCCTGATCGCTGTACGCATGCACGAAATCCTCGCACACATTCATCGGCTTGACCGCAAAAGAAAATCCGGTCCGCCGCACACGCGCCTGATCGACGCGGCTTGTGAAGCGCTCGCCGAAGACTTCGAACAGCGCATCCCGCTGCCGCAACTCGCCGAGGAACTCGGCATCGGTTATGAGCGGTTCAGAAAAGTCTTCACCGAACAACTCGGCATGTCACCAGGCGAGTACCGCATCCGCCGACGCATCGACCGTGCCCGTGAATTGATCGTGCAAGATGGTCTGTCGAACAAAGAATTGGCCTACGCGCTGGGTTACCCGGATCCTTTCACCTTCAGCAAGCAGTTCCGCCGCGTGGTGGGTGAAAGCCCCGCCGCATTTCGCAAACGCATGGTGTGAAATACTCGGCTGGCCGTCCAAGTGCATCAGGTACAATACACGCATGGATGATGATCCATGGAACAGTGGTGATCCCAAGGGAAATGACGCCCCGCTTAACCCGGAAGGCGACCCCTTCCATCCCCCATCGATCCCGACGTTGGTCGGATGCCTGCACTGCGGCCAGGAGTACGACAGCTATCGCATTGAATGGCGAATTCGCACGCAGGCTGGTGGCAAGCCGTTCGGTATGTGGTGCTGTCCGATTGACGGTTGCGACGGTGCGGGCTTCGGTTTCGACATCTTCCCCGTGGACCCAGACTGGGTTGACCCCGATGGTCGTGAAATGGGCTGGTGCGATGACGACTGATGCGGCAGGAACGCGGGTAATCAAAGAACAATCGGCCGCACGCTCTGGAGGAAACGCGCGGCCAAGGAGGAAGTTATCGTCAGGTCGTAATCGGGAACGGTAGACCCGGCGATGAATTACAGATTGTTTCCGCGCGAACGACCAGCCCTGTGGATCAGGCGCGGCGCTTTAGCGCCAGCGGGGTTTATGCTCGCCTTGCTCGTTGCGACATCATCAACCCGCCTAGACCCAGCAGGGCCAGCGATGCGGGTTCGGGGATGCCTTCGATCAACACGTTGTCGAACTGGATGCCGCCGTTGCCCGTGCCTTGGTAGTCGGCGAAGAAGATGCCAGCGCTGACGATCTTGCCACCGGGAAGCTTCTGAGTGGTGGCGGTCAGGGCGAGGGTGCTGTTCGGCGTGAAGTTCACAACCAGCCAATCCGGGTCCAAAGTTTGATCGATGCTCAGCGTCGTCATATTCGGCGCGGCGTTGGTGTAGTTGCCGTCGGTATCCACGGAGGCAGCCGATGCCATGCGTCTGCTGCGCGAGATGGCGCTGGCGGGCAGGAACACCCATGACCTGCTGAGGGCAGTACCGCTGAGCCGGCGCACGTTCGAACGACAGTGTTGCAAGCTCACCGGACGTACCCCGGACAAGGAAATGGCATGCATTCGGCTTGATCACGCAGCCACGTGAAACAGATGGTGCACTTATGACTCCAATCGTGCGACGATCTGCTGGTGCTTCATCTTCGCGGCCCACCCCAACTGAATTGTTCTTCATCTTCATCATTACGACCCAAGGCAATGGGTTCATCCACCGGTAAACCCAGGTCGAGCAGCAGCTCCAACGCATCCGCCTGTTCAAAGATCACTGCCGCAGACAGTGCGCCGCCGCGTCCACCCCAATGCCAGCGATGCGATTCGTTCAAACGATTGGGGTCCGTTACGTGAATTCGTCGAATCGCTTCACAATCTCCCAGGGCTGTGGCGGAAAGCGGGGTCATCTGCGCCCCGCGCGATACCAGGCGTTGCAGAATGTGCCGGGCTGGTTCAGGCCGTTGCGGTTCCCGGAAACTCACACTCAACACCACGCAGTCCATCGGCGTGCGATTGTGTGCATCGATCTTCCGTGCATCCGCGCGGTGCTTGCACAGCCAGTTCACCATGGCCTCGTTCGCGAATTCGCATGCCACGTGCAATGGCGTACGACTTTCACGATCGCACTGTTTGATCAATGCTGGCTCAGCTTCAAGCAGATCGATCGCTTTCTCGTTTTCCCCCTGCTCAATCAACGCAGCCAGTTGTTCCTGCTGCGGACTCACCGAAGTGTTCGGGCAACTCAATGCCTCCTGTCGATCCCGTTCCACTTCATGACTGTTTTACCTTGTCATGTGCAGCACGATCACCGGCGATGTGATGTCGCCGCAGGTCTTTGGCCTGCTTTTTCAGTTGTTCCAGATCCGGCTGCTCGGGCAGTTTGGCCGATGGATTCGGATACGGGGTGGGGGGAACGGGCATGATGAGCTCCTTCTAAAAAGCGGTTTGCCCGGTGTCCGCTCGCTCGGGCAGAAGAAGATCATCATGAAGATGGTCCAGTCAGATTGTGTTTCACAGTTGGGCTCAGCCCTTCCCGCGGACACGGCGGCGTCCTGAACGCACGTGAAAGATTAGCGTGTCGAACACCGTAGGGAGTGACCTTTCCGCCCTGCGCAGCGGCTTTCGCAGCGCCAGTTCGCTCAGCATCATCTTCAAGCGCCGCATCGGCCTGACACCCGGGGCATACCGGCGACGTCATTGGAACTGACTAAAGCGTTCACCCGGCATGCCGGTTCCTCGCATCAAGAGTTCGTCGCAACATGCGTGGGCCGTAATCATCGTGCCGGATTTGCGCCTGTATCACTCTGTTTTTCCGCGACTTGCATATCATGCGTCCTCGCGGTATCACACCCCACCATGAGTACTTCTCCCGATACCAACGTCCAGTCTCATCAGGCTGGCGACCAGTTCATTGATGTCCGCACCGCTGGTGCCGTGGGTGATGGTGTGGTCGTCGATACCCAGGCGATCAACGCAGCCATCCAACGATGCGCCGCGGCCGGTGGCGGGCAGGTGCGCTTCAGCCCTGGGAAATATCTCACCGCAACCATTCAACTGCGGAGCGACGTTTCGCTGCACTTTGAAGCGGGCGCTCGCCTCATCGGCATTAGTGATCCCGAACAATACGGCCAACTTGCCGAAACACCTATCGGCAAGCAGAAGGGTCGTTGGCATCGGGCACTGATTTCCGGTGAAGGCGTCAGCAACGTCACCATCACCGGTGCAGGCGTGATCGATGGCAACAAGGTTCACGACCCCAAAGGTGAAGAGCGTATGCGCGGCCCGCACACGATCCTTCTGTACAACTGCACTGACATCGACATCCGTGATATCTCCATCGTCGATTCAGCCAACTACGCCATCCTCTTTCGGGATAGCGATCGCATCCGCATGCGAAACCTGCACATCACCGGTGGATGGGACGGCGTACACTTCCGTGGCAAACACGGTCGCAACTGTAGGCAGATCGAGATCATCGATTGCCACATGTTCACCGGCGATGATTGCATTGCCGGCTGCCATTGGGATGATGTGATCATCCGCGGCTGCACGCTCAACAGTTCGTGCAACCCCGTGCGTGTGATCGGCCCGGCGAAGAACCTGATCATTCAAGACTGTTTGATCTACGGCCCCGGCCGCGAGCCGCATCGCACGCAGAGTCGCCACAACTGCCTGGTGGGCATCATCATCCAACCCGGTGCATGGGATGCGATGCCGGGTCCAAGCGATAACATCCTGCTCAGCAATCTCACCATGCTGAATTGTCTGTCCCCGCTGATGATCATCAGCCGCCCGGATCACCCGATCGGTCGCGTGGTCGCTGAACGCATCAACGCCACGGCGAGTTACCTTGCCCCCGTCAGCGCAGAAGGCATGAACAATGATGTGATCGATCACGTCAGCCTGCGCGACTGCACCTTTGAAGTGACCGAACCGGTTTGCACCACATGCGAAGTCGATGCAGACATCCCTGATCCCGGCAACGGCCACCGCCCGCTTCCCGTGTGGGGTGTGTATGGTTGCAACGTGAATCAACTCGATCTGGAAAACGTCCGCTTGATCTTGCGCGATCTTTCCGCGGATCAGATCAAGCTACCCGCTGTGCGTTGCGATCACGTGGCCCACCTTTACACAAGCGGTCTGCACTTGCCCGAAGGCTGCAACCCCGAACGTGCGGTGGTGCAGAATCGCTGATCCAGGAATCACTTGATGCGATTCCGGCGATCGTGCCGGCCCGGATCTACAAGCTGTCTGTGGCACCCGGAGCCCGCCACAGGGGTCGGTTATAGCCCACCCGTTTCGGGTGGGTGGTCCGTTCCGACTGTGGTCAGAAATCGCTTTTGTGGCGTGTGGCCCGGGAATGGGCGTCCTGCTAGTATTGTTGAGGTTCAGTCGCAATTACGTGCGATCTGACGGGCGAGGTATAGCCATGCATATGAAGCACGAACATAAGGACCTTGGCGAGGCCACGGTCGAGATCAAATTCATCCTTGATGACCCCGAGCCGCTGACCGGCGGGCTTGAGAAGGAAATCCATCTCAAGGGGGCGAAGGGCGAAAGCATCCTCGAAGTGGCGCTGGACCATGGCATCGGGATCGAGCATTCCTGTGGCGGGGTGTGTGCATGCAGCACGTGCCACGCTTACATCGAACAGGGCATGGACAGCGTGTGCGAGGCGACCGAAGAAGAGGAAGACCGCGTGGAGGAAGCCCCGGCCATCAAACAGAGCAGCCGCCTGAGCTGCCAGTGCGAGATCACCGGCGACGGACCGATCACCGTGCGCATCCCTGCCTGGAACCGCAACGCGGTGAAGGAAGTGCCGCATTAGATTAAGTAGGAAGCGGGAAGTGATCGGCCTTCAACTTCCGACTTTTACGAGCAGGTCAAAGACATGCCAACCTCTGGTTTTTCCTGGACTGACATCGAAGACATCGTCGACGCCTTGATTGAAGCGCATCCGGATCGTGATCCGATGACACTGCGCTTTCCTGAATTGACGGGAATGGTGGAAGCGTTGGAAGACTTTGAACCGCGCGACGGGCAGGTGGTGAACGAGAAGATTCTCGAAGCGATTCAAGCGGCGTGGTGTGAGGAAGCGGAGTGAGATTTGGCGATCTATATTCTTTAATCACCAAATCACCAAATATATCAATCCTGAAAAATGGTGGTCTTTTCTTCACCGCGGCGCAAGCGGCTGCTGCGGTAGCGGGATGAGCGGTCGGTACGCGACTTCAGGTTGTCTTCTTCCCACTGTTCTGAAATCTCGGGAATGTCTTTTGGTGATACGGCGACGATGAAGCTTCGCTCGATCACGGGCACGGGTTGGTTGCTGGCGTTGACCACGTAACCGGCGAGGCGGCCGCCGGCGAGCACCGTCTTGCTGCGGTTGCTGCCGGCGGCGGCTGGCGCGAAGACGATGCGCTCTGCTCCGCGATCGGTCAACACGATGATGGGCACATCATCCTGCTTGCCGGGCATCTTCAGTTTTTCCATCCAACCCACTATGGCAAAGGGCTGGCCCACCTTGAGTGACTTCTTCTTGATCCCCTGATCCATCTGCTTGTTCAGCAGCGACATCAACTGCGGGGTGCGTCGTTTGCCGATGGCATCGAGTGTGGTTTGTGCGTGATGGTTGATGGTGTTGGCTGGGTCGTGGCCGGTGTGTTCGGCAGCGACGTCGGCCAGCAGTTTCGACACCACGCGGGGGTGGTTCAGGCCGCTGCCATCACACCGCCGACAGGGTTTGGCCTGCTCTTCGTAGACGGGCGTGCGAAAAGCTCCGCCGGTCTCGTAGCCAACCCTCACGCGCACGTTGAATTCACCTTCCCCTTTGCATTGGGGGCAGGGCGACTTTTCGTTGGCGAGATTGACCAGTCGTTGCAGGCGACGTACATCTTGCGGGGCGTGGCTGATCAGTTGCGGAAAGGTGGTGTGCGGTGGTGTGGTGTTGGCCAATGCGCTGCGCACGGCGTCGAGGGTGAATACCTGCGTGGACGTAGCGGGCTGCGGCGTGGACCAATTGGCGTGATAACTGGCCATGCCTCCTTTGAGTTGATTGGGCCAGAGCCAGATGTTGATGCCGATGAACTTGCCCTGGTTATCCAGCAGTGGACCACCCGCGGCGGTGTTGGTGACAGGGGCATCGGTAATGATCCACGAAGCACCCGCTTTGGCGACCACCTGTTGCTGCACCGCCTGGGGCAGACGTTCAGACAACCGCATCTGTAACACGCTGGTTTGGGTAAGCGTGAACTGCCCGGTTGCACTAAGGCCCACTTGCCACAAGGTGGTGCCTGGCGGGGGTGGTGTGGCCGCGGTTTCGAGCGGGGTGATCGCCTGTCGCCAAGCGGTGACGGTGGGATCGAGTTGCAGCACTGCCAGATCGCTTGCCGCATCCAGACCGATCACATGCACGTTGACCGTTTGATCAAGGGCGAACACCGCCTTGATGCTTTGTGCGTGTTGCAATGGATGGGCACGGGTGATGATGGTGCCGCTTGAATCGATGGCCATGCCGCGCGCGAAGAGGCTGACCCCGGGCATGGTGGTTTCGATGCTGAGTCGCACCATGCCCTGCCGGGCGCGTTGCAGCACCAGTGATTCACCGGGTGTGTAAGCTGAAGCTGTACTTCCGGGGATATTGGAAATGAATGGATCGTCGATGGGAACGGCGGTGGTGTTGGTGTTCGTGGTGCTAGCTGCGGCGCTGCGTTGCCAACTGACCTTCGCGCGCGATGCGCCGTTAAACCGAATGCGCATGGATGACTTGCCGGCAATACGTGGCCAAACAGAAGTGGACACCGCCGTGCCATTCAGTTGCAGGCTTGGGCTGTTGCCACCGGTCAGCATGAGGGTGTGCGATGCGCCCTCGGTCAGGGGAATGTTGACCCCGCGAGCGCCGCTGTACAGACGAATCTCGCGGCTGTCGGTTTCGAGGGTGAGGGTGAGTGAACCGTTGGCGTAAGCGGCAGCATCAATCACCAGGGTTGGGCCACGGCGTGAGGAGGAGGATTGCAACACCGCGGTATCGCCCTGCACGATCCAATCCTTGTTGCGGCGATCATCGGTGACAATCGATTGAGCGTGCGCGATGGATGCGGCAGACCCGATCAACACAACCCAGATGGCCAATCGATGCAACATAACCATGCCTCCCGCGTGATGAAAACACTGTCACTATGACCGACGCACAGCCACGATGCAATGTTGCATGCACCAATCGAAAATCGGCAATTGAAAATCGAAAATTATTCCTGGTGGGCAAGTTTCGGTGACCGTGCGGCGGCGACTTCGTCGAGGCGGCCGATGGTCGCGCTGCGCGGGGCGGTGTGCAGGCTTTCCGGGTCGGCTTCGGCTTCATCGGCAATGGCGATCATCGCATCCGCAAAACGATCGAGCGTGGCGAGCGATTCGGTTTCGGTCGGTTCAACCATCAGGCAGTTGTGCACGGGCCAGTGCATGGTGGGCGGGTGGATGTCGTAATCGATGAGGCGTTTGGCGATATCGACGAGGGTAACACCGCGATCGATCAGTTGTTGGGGAATGGTGACGAATTCGTGCGCACAGTACTTGCGGGCTGCGGCATCGAAGTAAGGCATGTCAAAACGATGAGCGAGCCGCGCGGCGAGATAGTTAGCGGAAAGTACGGACGTTTCGGCCACGTTCTTCAAACCATCAGGCCCGCACGCGCGAATGTAAGTCCAGGCACGCACGAGTACGCCGACTTGGCCAAAGAAACTGCGCACGCGGCCGATGGACTTCGGTTTGCCGAAGTCGAGGGCCCAGGGCCCGGGGCCTTGGGCCGAGGGATCGGACGTTTCACTCTGGGCCCCAGGCCCCAGGCCCTCGGCCCTTGCCACCACTTGCGGCGTCGGCAAATACGGAGCAAGCGTTTCCGTGCACGCAATCGGCCCGGCACCCGGCCCACCGCACCCATGCGGGGTGCTGAAGGTTTTGTGCGTGTTGTAGTGCATGATGTCGACGCCGAAGTCGCCCGGGCGCGTCTTGCCGAGGATGGCGTTCATGTTCGCACCGTCGAGGTAGAGCATGGCGCCAGCATCATGGAGGATGTTGGCAATGGCGGCGATCTGGCCATCAAACACGCCCGCGGTGTTGGGATTGGTGATCATCATCGCGGCGGTGTTTTCATCGCATTTGGCGCGGAGATCGTCGAGATCGACGATGCCGTCTTTCGAAGCGACCTGCACCACCCCCGTGCCACACATGGTGCAACTGGCGAAGTTGGTACCGTGCGCGGTGTCGGGCGCGAGCACGGTGCGGCGGTTGGGCGCGTTGCCGGCGGAAGGATCACAGTAATAGGCACGAATCACTTTCAGCGCCGTGTATTCACCATGCGCCCCAGCACAGGGCTGGAGCGACACTTCATCCAACCCGGCGATTTCCGCCAGCCATGTACGCAGTTCGTACATCATGCGCAGAAGGCCTTGAGCATCTTCATCGGCGACAAGCGGATGCACGTTGGCAATACCCGGCAGGGCGGCGGCGGCCTCGTTGATGCGCGGGTTGTACTTCATGGTGCATGAACCGAGCGGATAGAAATGTTCATCCACCGAGAAATTGCGATGCGCTAAGTGCGTGTAGTGTCGCACGACATCGAGTTGGCCCAGTTCAGGAAGATCGGGCGCTTCACCACAGAGAGCGGCTGGCAGATCGGCTTCAGGCACATCGAGCGCGGGTAGATCCACCCCGACCGCACCGGGCGTGTGCTTTTCAAACACGAGGGGCTCAGTGGGGCGCTGGCCGCGGTCGGTAATCGTGGGATAGGGATGGGTGTCATTCATTCTGTTTCGAATTTCACTTCCTGTTGCAGGTCGATTTCCATATCAAGAAGTCGGCCCTGCAGGTATGCCTGTGCGTCTTCAATGCCGCAATTGTACGAGGCGTGACCGATCAGTTTGATAAGAAACTGCAGCATCAGTTCAGCTTTGAGGTCGCCCATGTCTGCTTCGAGCTCCTCTGAGCAATAACGCTTCAGCGCCTTGATCATCTGTTTGCGATCATCATCGGAGAACGCTTTCATGCGATACCCTTCAGCAGATCAACCAGTTCGTCGATTTCCTGCTTGGTGCGTTTTTCGGTGACCGCGATGAGCAGGCGGTTGGCATCTCCCAGGCCGAGCGGCTCGCAGGCAACGCCCGGAAGGATGTGCTTCTTACGACTGGCATCGATGATCTGCTTGGCATCGACGGGGCAGTCGATCGCAAACTCGTTGAAGAAGCTGCCAGGGTGCGCGAGCGCGTAGCCATCCAGTTGGGTGATCTGCTCCGCTGCGTAGTGCGCCTTGTGGTAACACTGCGATGCAACTTCACGTAAACCGTGTGGCCCCATCGTCGTCAGGTAGACCGTGGCACGAATGCCAAGCAAGCCCTGGTTCGTGCAGATGTTGCTTGTCGCTTTGGCGCCGCGGATGTGTTGCTCGCGCGTTTGCAGCGTGAGGCAGAAACCGCGCCGATCATCACCATCGGTGGTTTGACCGATCAGGCGGCCGGGCATCTTTCGCACGTGCTTCTGCGTGGTGGCGAACAGTCCGACATAAGGCCCGCCGTATTGCAGGGGAATGCCCAGCGGTTGTCCTTCACCCACCGCCACATCGGCACCGCAAGCGCCAGGTGTTTTCAGCAGCGCACAGGCGATCGGGTTGAATACCGCGATGGCCATGGTTTTATCTTGTTGATGAGTGGCGTCGAACAGGTTGGTCCAATCTTCGATCAACCCCAGCGCATTGGGTGATTGGATGACGACGCAGGCGGTGTCATTGTCGAGATGTTCTTCAACCGTCGCACGATCGATGGTCCCGCCTCCGGAAGTGGGCAGTTCGATTACCTCGCACTGCAGGTCATGACACGAGGTGTTGACCACCTGTCGATAGTGCGGGTGCACGGTCGAAGCGATGAGCACGCGGCGTTTACCCGTCACGCCGATTGCCATGTTGATCGCTTCGCTGACGGCAGTCGCCCCTTCGTACAGTGAAGCGTTGGCCACATCCATGCCGGTCAGGCGGGCAATCTGGGTTTGGAATTCGAAGAACGCCTGCAGCGAACCCTGCGAAGCCTCCGCCTGGTATGGGGTGTAGGCAGTGACGAACTCACCGCGCGAGGCGATGTCATTCACCGTTGAAGGAATGAAGTGATCATACGCGCCCCCGCCCATGAAGCAGGCAGCGCAGTCGGCCGTGCGGTTCTGCGCAGCCAGCGTGGCCAGTTGACGTTGTAAGTCCAGTTCACTTTGCCCAGGTGGCAGATCGAGCGGACGATTCAGCCGATGCCCGGCATCAATGGCGGTAAATAAATCATCCACGGATGTCGCGCCGATGGTCGCAAGCATGTGTTGGCGCTGTTCGGACGTAATCTGCAGGTAATCCATGCGTTCCCTCGCTGGTTGACAGGCCAGTGTAGCGCGCGAGTTGGCTTGCCGCAAAGCCCCCTGGACCGGAAGAGCGCGTTGGAAATGTGTCAGGTGTTCGCCGACAATGCCGCCCTATGAACTACCAACTGCGCCCCTTCGCCCGCGAGCATTTCGGTCATATCACGCATCGGAAGCTGCGCGAGCATGCAGGCGAAGAACGACTGGTCGAACTGTTTTTTACCGATGTGAAGCAGGGCACGTTCATCGAGGTGGGCGCGAACGATCCCAGGCGATTCAGCCAAACCTGGCATCTCGAGCAACTCGGCTGGCGCGGATTGCTGATCGAACCCATTCCGGAACTGTGCGACCTACTGCGGGCTGAGCGACCCAGTTCCACCGTCGTGCAGGCTGCTTGCAGTGCCCCGGAAAAAGTCGGCACCGCGCAATTTCACGTGGCCAAAGCGCACGGCCAGTCGACCCTTGCCCCCGGTGAAGCCAACGTGGGCGTGGAATTCGACCGCACCGTCGACGTTGCCGTACGCACCCTCGACGACATCATCGATGATGCGGGCATTACCGAACTCGACTTCATCTCCATCGATGTGGAAGGGGTGCAACTCGACGTGCTGCGCGGCTTCGACATCCCACGTCATCAACCCAAGCTGCTGCTCATCGAAGATCACCTGCACGATATGGATACCCATCGCCACATCACCCGCGCAGGGTATCGACTGGTCAAGCGCACCGGTCTGAACAACTGGTACGTGCCACCTGATGTGGAATGCTTCCTGACCTCGCCGGTTGAACGACTCAAACTCAAACTCAAACTTGCCCGCACACCGTTCCGCCGGTTACAGTATGCATTCAAGCGGGCACGCAAACAGTAACTTCATCGCTCGCCGTGAGGAGGTATGCCATGACCCACCCCACTCCACATTTCGAGTTGCTCAGCTGATTCACCGCTGACACGTTTTCCTATTGTTCGCAGTTTTTCTGTGCGCCGCGGCGTTTCGCGGGCGTTGTTCTTACATGGAAATTATCAGATGACGCTTCAGAACACATACCTCGTTCGAGAAATGACTGACCACGAAATCGATCGCATCAACGAAATCGACATGACCGAATCCGGCGATGTGTGGTACCGTTGGATTGACGGCCGAATGACCTCCACACGCGCAACCTGGCAACGTCCACCGCGTTCCGCTGAACAGTGGGCCGGGTATGCCACCGACATTCGCGAGGTGCTGGTCCAAGGTGGCAAAGCATGGGGCGCGTTCTGTGAGCGCGATATGCTGATTGGTATCGCTGTATTAAAAAACGAACTGCTCCCGGACATGGCGGAACTTACCGCCCTCTGGGTGAGTCATGACTGGCGGCGTTGTGGTGTGGCCACACAACTATTGCAACGTGTGATCGAGGCGGCACGCACACTCGCACAGTCCATGTACGTTACCGCCACACCGTCCGTTGCAGCGATCAGCTTCTACCAAAGCATCGGGTTTGAGCCTACCGCCATGGTGCACCGCGATCGTTACGATGCAGAGCCGGAGGATATACACATGATCATGCAACTGTGACCCGCTGCGCCTATGATGTGCATGCCATGAACACCGAGAAAGCATCCACCGGGATCATTATCGTTGACCACGGCAGCAGGCGCTCGGAATCGAACGACCTGCTGCTAGACGTGGTGAAGATGTTCGAACGTTTGAGCGACTGGCCCATCGTCGAACCGGCCCATATGGAACTAGCCGAACCGTCGATTGCCGACGCGTTCGATACCTGTGTTGCGCGCGGGGCGAAGCGCGTGATCATGCATCCGTACTTCCTGCTTCCGGGCCGACACTGGAAGCAGGACATTCCCGAGCTGACTGCGCAAGCGGCGGAGAAGCATCCGGGCATCCCGTTCATCGTCACCGCCCCGCTGGGGTTACATGAAATGATGGTCAGCATCATGAACGACCGCATCGACCACTGCCTGGCCAGCGCCGAGGGCCAGGTCGGTCCCTGTGCGGTGTGCGGCGCGGAAAGTAACGGGTGTGAGTTCAAGTGGGCGGTAGTGAGTGATGGCGCGTGAACCCGCGTTGTCCCTTCGGGGTAACGCGGCTTGGGGATAAACTAACCCGTGTGATTGTGTGCGAAAAACGAACGAGCCTGATCGGCTCGTTCGTGTGGGTGCATCCAGCGACAACCGCTGGGCGCGGCTTATTCGATCGTCGGTTCATCACGTTGCCGCTGCGCGGTAACGCGGCTTAGTCAGGATCAGGCGCCAATGGCGACCTTGAGATCGACCAGGGGTTCGTCGCCGGTCAGTTTCAGGTCGTACTTTTCTTGCAGGACCTTGAACACGTTGGGGCTGACGAACGCCGGCGGGTTGGGGCCAAGGCTGATGCCCTTCACGTCCAGCGCGAGCAACGTCAGCAGCACCGCAACCGCCTTCTGTTCGAACCAACTGATGACCAGTGTCAGCGGCAGATCGTTTACACCGCAATCGAAGGCTTGGGCGAGGGCGATGGCTACCTGAATGGCGCCGTAGGCATCGTTGCACTGGCCCATGTCCATCAGGCGGGGGAAGCCGAGGTGCGTGCCGTAGTCTTCATCGCGGATGCGGAACTTGCCGCAACCGAGCGTAAGAATGAACGAATCCTTCGGTGTGTTCTTCGCATATTCACTGAAGTAGTTGCGGCCAGGCTCAGCGCCATCACAACCACCGATCACGAAGAAGTGACTGATCTGTCCGGCCTTCACCGCATCAACGATCGTGCCGGCGTTTTCCAGCAGCACCGTGCGATGGAAACCGACGGTTGATTCTTTTTCGATGTTCTCCACGCAAGGCGCGCTCTGCTTCGCACATTCGATCACGGCACTGAAATCGTTGTCGGTCAGTCGTGTGCCACCAGGCACCGCAGTAGCGCGGGTGGTGAACAAACGACCGGCGTATTCATCCGGCGGAATCAACACGCAGTTGGTGGTCGCCAACACAGCTCCCGGGAAAGCAGCGAATTCTTTCTTCTGCTTCTGCCAGGCCCCACCGAAATGGCCGGCCAGGTTCGGGTGTTCGCGCAGTTTTGGATACATGTGGGCCGGCAGCATTTCACCGTGGGTGTAGACCTTCACATCCGTGCCTTCGCACTGGGTGAGCAGGTCCCACAGATCGACCATGTCGTGCCCGGTGATGAGGATGCCGGGTCCGGCCTGCGTGCCTTCTTTCACGGTGGCGGGGGCAGGCTTGCCGAAGGTTTCGACATGACCTTCATCCAGCATTTCCATCACCTTCAGGTTCTGCCGACCGCACTCGAGACACATTTCGAGCAGCGAAGGAATGTCGAAGTTCACGTTGGTGACGGTGGCGAACAGGGCGTCTTCGATGAATGCGTTGACCCCTTCATCGGTCTTACCCAGACGCCGCGCGTGGTGGGCGTAGGCGGCCATGCCCTTCACACCGTAGAGGAGAATTTCCTGCAAGCTTTGGACATCTTCATCCTTGCCGCACACGCCGACCTCATTCACGCAGCCGGTACCACGGTACGATTGTTCACATTGATTGCAGAACATGGAAAGCTCCAAGGGGCGGTTTGGTTATCGTTTCGATGCACCCACTGAATTCCGGTGAACAGGTGGCCGCCGCCATCGGCAACTTGCCCACAGGATGGTGAGAGTATCGTCCATGCGCGGCGATCGTACCTTGACGTGGGTCAATTCGGAATAATTATCGTGCGGAATGTTGAGCCAATTGAATGGCCAGAGCGATCGACCCTATTCTTCTTCGCCACTACCCAGCATCTTGTTGATACCCCAGCCGATGCCATAGCCCATGCCCCCGCCAACACCACCACCGATCGCTCCGCCAACCATCCCGCCGGGGACCTCACCTTCGGTAACAGCGTTCAACGTCAACATCACGACCACGCCTATCACCGCGCCGACGCCTCCGCAGATCTGAATCACCGCATTCTTCTTGCCATCTTTAAGGCTGTCGATCTCTCCACCGAAAGCGTCAAACATCTGGGAAAAAGTGACTTCGCCATTGCTGACGATCTCCAGTTTGTAGGCAGATGGCTTGCCTCCAGCAACTTTGCCCAATGGTTCAAGCAGGAACATCAGGTCGCCCATGTGAAGCATCTGTCCCTCGCCAGCCACGAGTTTGCCTTCATAGACAACCTGTTTGCTGATGGTGATGCGCTGTAAACCGCCGGTAAACGTTTTGGCGATTTTCAGGTTACCGTTGGGCGTTTTGAGAATCGTTGCAGGCATGGCATACTCCAGAATCAAGTTTGGACTCGTCCTGCAGCATTGCACAAAACACAAAATGCAATCATCAGTCATGATTCGTCAGCAGAATCGGGAGATGACAACACCCCACGCTGACGGTTACATCTATGCTTCACGCCCGCTGCATTCACCGGGAGTAGCAAGAGTTACCCACTCCCCATAGCGTGTGTAGTTTGAACGTGATCCTGTACAACGTCAAGTAGAATCCATCTTCTGCGCACGCCGAACGACCGGCTCAAGTCCCCTGGGGGCTGAGGCCGGTCGGTTCGGGCGTGTCCTTGGAGGTGCATCACTCTTTCTGCTGCGTGCTGACACTTTCTCGGAACTGATTCTCATGCGGCTTGTCGCGCAAGGGCGCGGCTGTGTTTCTGGGCGGTTAATCGTTGATGATTGTGCCGTTGTTGATCGCGGTTGGATTTACGTTTGCAGCCGGGTGAACCGTGCATCGGGCAGTCTGTGGGACAGGGCATGCCCTGGTCTTTCGCACAGCCGACCAGCACCAGTCCTTCAGCGCGTGGAATGGTTCGGACCACGCGGCAAAGTTGTGGCGGCCCGCCGCGGCGGTCGTGCACACAGACGGTGTCGCCGATGCGCGGCTTGCGCGATTTTTGCGTGATGAAAGATAAGCCTGAATCTGAAACATCGTTGAGCCATCCTTTGCACCGCCGTCTGCCGGGGTGGTCCGGCCTCCAAGCGATGGGTGTGCCTGAATCAAAGAAATAGCGCGATTCGACGCGCCGGTTTTCCACTGCTCCGTGCCTTGCCATGGTTCGTACTCCTTGGTGAAGCCAATCGAACGCGGACGTGGCCGACAGCAATCCACTGCCTCTTGTTGTCGCGCCCGCGTCGTGACGATGTGCGTCGCAGCACATCCCCGTATCACGGATCGCAGGAATTCATTGGGCTCCACTGCCCAAACCCCGGAACTCCTGGTTTCCAGTTTGCGGTGACCTGCGTTAACCAAGCCAACCGCAACCGCCCCAGTTTCTGCCGCCCTTTGTCTGACTCGCTCGCCTCACACGCAATCACGTGGTCGGCCCTTCTTGGGCAACAGAACCCAATATCGTGAGAGTGAACCGGATAATTAAGTCGTTTTGAATTTCTAATTCAAAATCGCACTATTCCAGTGCGATACGAAGCGCAAAAACCGCATAGGTTGAACACCACCCTTGTTTTTGGCTTGTTGAGCGGGTTTGGCGTATCATCGCGCTCCATATAGGGGAGGGTTCTGACTGGCCTGTTTTTTGTTATTCGGACTGATCGAGGGAGCGATGCGACATGGTGATAGACACACATGCAATACTTCGGGGCTGTTCGTTTTTCAGCCGGTTGGATGACAATGCGATTGCCCTGCTGGCGGCAATGAGCGTGCCGCGTAAGTTTGAGCGGGGGCAGACGATCATTCGGCCGGAAGAAGATTCGCCGGGCATGTTCATCGTGGCCACGGGACAGGTGCGCATCTATGCGCTCAGCCCAGCGGGCAAGGAACACGTGCTGCACCTGGCCGGGCCGGCGCAGACGTTCCTCGAGGTGGCGGTGATGGGCAACTTCGCTGCGCCAGCGTTCTGCGAAGCGTTGGAAGACACGCAAGCAATCATGCTGCCTGCGGGTGAGTTTCGTCGCGCACTCGGTTCAAACCATGGGTTGTGCTTGCAGATTCTGGCTTCGATGTCGATGTGGGTGCGTCACTTGGTGGGGCTGTTGGAGGACATCGTGTTGCGGGATGCCGCGGGGCGCGTGGCGCGGTATCTGCTCACTGAATCTGACGCGCAAGGGGATACCATCGAACTGCCGAGTTTGAAG
>JANQFT010000136.1 GCA_028277685.1 Phycisphaeraceae bacterium | reverse complement strand
ATGTTCTGCGAGCTGTTTGGCCCGCTGCTTGGTCTTGATGACGAATGGCGTCGCCAGGGCGCCAGCGAAGATGAGATCAACATGATCGCGTTCGATTTTGATTATGTCGGTCGCATCAACTGTGGCGCTCAATGCTGGCCGATCGGTTTGCCGGCCGAGCAAGTGCTGGAAGAAACCGCAACCCATCGCATCACGCGCGATGGTTACGGCCGCACGATGCAACTCGATAAGCGCACCGCCACGATTCCGCTGCCGCTCGACTTCCCCGTGAAGTCGATGGACGATTGGTTGAAACTCAAGCCACACTTCGAATGGCGGGATGATCGGGTTGACACGAATCAGATTGAAGCTGCCCGCGCCGCACGAGATAACGGGGCAATCATCACCGCCAACATCCCAGGGGCGTACGATACGTTGCGCAACCTCATGGGTGAGGAACAACTCGTTTATGCGTGTATCGATCAACCGGAACTGATTCACGACATCTTCGATACATTGCGCAGCACGGCGATGCGTGCGCTCGACCAGGCCAGCCAACGGATCACCATCGATCAACTGTTTGTTCATGAAGACATGGCCGGCAAGAGTGGTCCGCTGTTTGGCCCCGCACAGGTCCGGCAGTTTATGAAGCCTTACTTCCGGGGGGTATGGGACATGCTGCAATCACGCGGCACGGTGATCTTCAGTATGGATACCGATGGCAACGTCAATGCCATCATGGATGACCTGCTCGACTGCGGCATCAATCACCTGTTCCCCATGGAACCCGCGGCCGGCATGGACGTGGTGCGATCGCGTGCCAAGTACGGCAAGGCATTTACCTTCAACGGCGGCATTGATAAGTTCGCCATCATGAAGGACCGCGATGCGATCGATGCGGAACTCGAGTACAAACTGCCGACCCTGATGGAGCAGGGGGGCATCGCATTCGGTTTAGACCACCGCATCCCCAACGGCACTCCGCTGGAAAACTACCGCTACTACGTCAACCGCACCAGAGAGATGCTCGGCATTCCCCCGCTCGACAGTAAACGCCAGGGCTGGGCGCGGATGGCAATGTGAGGGGAAACTCGAAACGCGGAACTGGTGCATCACGCTATGGTTTGATCAGATTCAGTACCGTAGGCATATCTGCCCCGCGTAACAGTTGTATGATGACCAGAGCGGCGGCGTGTTCCAAATTGCGGGCGTAGAACAATGGGCCGATGGGTTTAGGCACTGAACCTACCGCTTCGACGAGGGTGGCGGTTTTGGTCAGAGCGTCTTTATTCTCGCCGCAGATCATGGTGACGAGGCGGCGGCCATCGAACTCGGGCGGATCCATCTTCCAGACGCTTGCCTGGCACATGTTGGACACTTTGACCACGTGCGCCTCGGTGAGTTTCGCAGCGATGGCTTCGGACAGCGACAGACCATCATAGGTGGTTACGCGGAAGTCATTATTCTGGTAACCGGGCACGGGATTATTGATGTCGATGACGGTTTTGTCATCGAAGTTGACAGGACCAATGGTATCGATGGCGTCGAGCATGGCATGCTGCCGTAACCGATGAAGCCGATGTTCATGGTTGATCCCCCCCCTTTTAGATCGCGGTGAACCCCCCATCCACGGTGATCGACTGGCCGAGCACAAACGATGATTCATCGGCGCACAACCATGCTACGGCGGAGGCGATTTCCTCGGATTTGCCCAGTCTGCCGATGGGGTGCATCTGGATCATGTTATCGCGCATGTGATCCTGCTGGCCTTGCGTGGTGAAACGGTCGAGCATGGGGGTTTCGATGGCGCCGGGGCTGACGGCATTCACGCGAATACCTTTGCTGCCATATTCGAGGGCGGCGGTTTTGGTCAGGCCAAGCACGGCATGTTTGCTGGCCACATAGGCGGCGAAATTCGGGAAGCCGATGAGGCCAGCGATGGAGGCGTTGTTGATGATCGACCCACCGCCGTTGGAAACCATGTGGTTGATCTGGTGTTTCATCGCCGCCCAGACGCCAAGCACATTCACTTCGAAAATGTTGCGCCAGTTTTCGTAGGTATCTTCGGCAACACTTGCAGTCTTGCCTTCGATGCCGGCGTTGTTGAATGCGCAGTGCAGGTCGCCGAAAGTATCGAGTGCGTGTTGTTGGAGCGCGATGATATCTTGTTCGTTCGTAACATCGGTGCGGAGGAAGGTTGCTTTGCCACCGGCGGCGGTGATGAGTTGCACCGTTTCCTCGCCAGCCGCCTCGTTGCGATTGCCCACGACGACGGACGCACCTTCCGCGGCGAGACGCAATGCGGAGGCGCGTCCGATGCCCGTGCCACCACCGGTGACGAGGACGACTTTACCGTTGAGTCGGTTCATGATCTAAGCTCCTGTTGCCCCATGGTTGCGTATTGCGCACCATGACTGTTTAAACGGTAGGGCAGCGCGGGAGCGGGGTCGAAGCGCGGCTCAAAAAACCGGTGCGCATTCACACTGTTTGATTAATCCGGCGCGGTGTAGAACATGGGTATGGCGCTGCCGCCGCCGCGGCCAGGGGTGTCGTCGATGGTCAGTGTGCGGGTTTCGCCTTCCTGAATTTCGGTGACCAGCGTGCGGAACGGCTGTTTGCGGATGACCATCTCGGCCATGTTCACCGAAAGCGAGCTGTCGATCACCTTAAACAGCGGAGGCTTTTCGTGGCCGCAGTTGGCGTAGCAGAAGTAGCCGAGGATTTCTGTCTTGCCGCCGTTGATGGTTTCGACCGCCGTGCCTTGTTGTTCGGTTTTCAGACCGAGGATCCACAAGTTCCCGCCGTCGTTGACGATCTTGGTGCGCTTGTTTTCCGGGTTGAGTTGTCGCGCCCACACGTTCTGGTTGGTGAAGTGCACGGCGTTGATGCAGATGTCCTCCATGAACAGGTCGCCCGCCCCGTCATCGGTTTTCAAAGTGTCGCCATGGAACGTGATGCTGCTGAGCACGAGCGTGCGCCTGGTGTTGTGGTGGAAGGTGACCTTGTTGTAGATCATGTCGATGCGTTCGATGCGGACGATGGGGTGCGTGCCATCCGCGATGCGCAGCGTGCCCTTACCGTTGATGGATGTTTCACAGCCGATGATGCGTCGCACGTTACCGCGGACGATGACCTCGCCGTTGATCACCCATCGACCGTTGGGCAGGTAGATGGTTGTGGCACCGGAGTCGATGGCTTTTTGCAGGGCTTCGGTGTTGTCGAAACCTTTTTTGGCCTGGCCCCCGAACTGATGCGGGCCGGTCCAGGTGTTCACATCATCCCACGGCACGCTGGGCGTTTCTTTGATGGGCAGGCGCAATGTCCTGTTGCCGGTGGTGCCGAAGAGTGTGTGCGTCCAGTGCGAGATAAACAGGTCGGTGTCGGCTTGTTTGATGTCGTTACCGTGGCCGGCGCGGTTATCGATGGCCATCTTGTAGCCAGTGGTCTTGATGTCGCGCGCGACCATGAAGCCACTCTTGTTGATGATGGCGGGCACTTCACTGGCACCGTCGAGGCCGGTCAGTTCCGCTTCGACCAGGGTGAACATCGCGCCGCCGCCACGGTTGCGCACGGCGGGCACGGTGTTACGGCTGGTGAGTCCGCGGATGGTGACGATCTGGTGATGGTTCGTGATGCCGTACTTCAGTTGGCCTTCCACATGGATGTGTTCCATGGTGATGGAATTGACGATGTGTCCGTTACGGATGCCGATGTCGAAACCGAACACCTTCACACCCCGGATGAGCGCTGGGCCTTGTTCAGCCACGGCCAGGTCGAGTCCGGCCACGCCAGTGCCATCGCCACTGCGAATGGTCACGTCGCGCACCGTTCCCTGGTTGTTGGCGTTGTAGCGAATGCCGATGGCGCCGAGGTTCCCGGAACCGGTGTCGACGGTGAGGGTACGAATGCTGTTGCGGAAGCGTTGGGCGGGCGCACGACCGGTGATGATGACACAACGCGGTTGATCCGGATCGGTGAAGCCGGGTGTTTCGTCGGGCACGCGAATGATCGCGCCGCTGGTGCTTTGGCCTTGCAGGATAGTGCGCTTCATGAACCCAGCTTCGTTTTTGCCGGCCGGCCACTTCAGCGTGTCGGTCACCTTGTACACACCGTTGGGCAGGTAGATGATGCGGTTGCCAGAGGGGTACCGATCGAGCGCAGCCTGAATGGCGGCGGTGCTGTCGCGCTCACCGGTGGGGTCGGCGTTCCAGGGTTCAGCCGTCACATCCACGATACGCGCATCGGCGGGGAACACGTACTGCTGTTCAGCCATTGCACAAGCCGTGCACATGAACATGACCACACACATCAGCACCAGACTTCGGTAACGCTGCATCGGTACCTCCCGGACGACAAGGCCTTTTGGGGTTAACGAATCAACTCGATATGCCAGACGGGTTTGTCATTCGGCAGATCGATTTCGCCTTGGCCGGTCACGCGACCTGTGGCGATGATGTCACTGTTGAAATCGCGCATCACATACTTCGCGCCGGCGAAAGATGGCACACGGAACGTGGCCGACGGACGCGCCACCAACACCGGCAATTTACCGATGTGGCCGCGTGCGCCGTGGCCCTGAATCTTGGTGAACTTCTGATCGGTGTTGTAGCTGGTGCTGGCCATCGAGATGCCGGCACGCTTCGCCTTCGCCAACGGCTTGCCATCAATGCTGTACACCGATACCGCGAAATACGGCCGATCCTCATCAATCGGATCCATCATGCCTGGCGCATTCTTCACTTGAATGTTGCTGATAGTGACGTCGCCCAGTTTCAGTGTTCCGCCGGCTTCGATGGTGCCCGCATACGCCACACCCGCCGGCGCGACGGCTTTGAAGAAGCCTTGCTTGTGGTCGTAGGTAATCTGGTCAGTGGGGCGATAGGGGTTGTGGGTGTTGCGGTCTTCAAACTTCACCACCGGACCGATCACTTCGTCATCTTCGCGCGTGGGGTCGATCTTGATGCGCACACCGTGTTCATAGACTGTTTGCAGCATGTCCATGCCGATGTCGCCGTAGCTGTGGCCGTAGCGTTTGCTCTTCGGGTTCACCAGCGACTTGCGACCGTAGATGAACGTGGTGGGATTGGGTGCAGGCTTCCACGCGCGATGGCGGAACATAAAACCGGCGGCACGCATGATGGTTTGCTGAACTTCATCGTACGTCAGGTGATAGCCCTGCGGATGGCTGCCGGTGGTGATGTCCATGCGGCGTTCGAAGGGTTTCTCGAGTTGAGCAGCTTTGTGCAGATGACCATCGCCGAAGTAGTGCCACACGATCCAATCCCAATCCTGAATGCTGGCCAGGGCCATCAAACGAAGGGGATAATCCGCGCGATACTTGGCCGGCTGTTGGATCTGTGTTTCGTAGCAGAGGAACGGTTTACCCTCGACGCGGTTGTGCTCCAGCCACGGCACGCCCTGGCAGATGCCCGGCGGCTTGCGCAGCCAGTTCACCCACATGCCTTCGTTCGCGCTGATGCGTTCGGCATCGAGTTGCAGTCGCTTTTTCTCGAACGGATCGGTGGCTTTGTCGCGGCGAGCAAGCACCTCTTCGATGGGTGGGCCGTAGC
>JANQFT010000093.1 GCA_028277685.1 Phycisphaeraceae bacterium | reverse complement strand
CGAAATCTTCGCCGCCGCCCGCACCCGTGATGCCACCGTGCCCGTTATCCTCATGACCGCCTTCGGCTACGACCCGCATCATTCGGTGGTCCGTGCCAGCCAGGAAGGCCTGCAGGCCGTGCTGTTCAAACCGTTCAAGGTCGATCAACTGTTGCTGGACATTCGCAAAGCCCTCGGCGCGGAAGTGGCCGAATGATCGATGATCTTCGGTATTCGATTTGCGATCTGTTGACTGTCAGACCGCCTTTGCCGGTGCATCGGGCTTGCGTTCTTTCGCCAGATCGTAGATCGTAGTTCAAAGATCGAACATCTCATATCCCCTCACGGGGCGTAGCGCAGCTTGGTAGCGCGTCTGCTTTGGGAGCAGAAGGTCGCTGGTTCGAATCCAGTCGCCCCGACTATTTTCCCAAAAGCCCCTTCGGCGAGTACGTCGAAGGGCTTTTTCATTTGATAACAAAGGGTTGCACTGTCTAAAACGTAGTTCGAACCAACGATCTCACGGATCTGCCGTTTTCCACCGTATCGGCGTGAATCCAGTGCTCTGTAAGGCTTTGTGAGAGTTCAAACACGCGGGAATGGCTCACTTTGTTGTATCGAGAGCAACGGCACCAGATTACTGCCATGTATCGGTTCGGCTTGCTTGGTGAGGACAGCCGCACCAATATGGGACGTTTTTGCGGTAGCTCAATGCTTGGTACGCATAACTGCTGGTTCATCACGGGCACGGAAACCTTGCACTGCTCAGCAATACTGCCTAATGGTGGCCTGCATGTACGTTTTCCGGAAGCGGGTATAACGTTGAATCGATACCTGCTGTTCGGCATCAAGGAAGATAAGTCAAGAAATGATGGGGTTATTTTCCTTAACGATACGAATCTGGCGGCGTTTTTGCTCCCGGGATACAGGTTGAATTACGGATCAAATGCTTGGTGCCTGTACAGCATTGTGCCTCGCATACTTCTGCTTGCGGTGCACCATATTCAGGATGGCCAACGTGATGAGCCAATCAGAAGATTCAGCCGTTTGTATTGCAGAGGCCACTGAGGCCGACATCCCCGCGTTGTGTGAACTGTTGGCGGTCCTTTTTGCGCAGGAGAGTGAATTCCAGCCGAATTCAATGCGGCAGGAAGCTGGATTACGCCAGATTATTGGGCAATCTCGTGTCGGTCGGTTGGTGAAGATGCATCGTGGTTCGCAGATCATTGGTATGGTGAGCTTGGTTTTCGTGCCGTCCACCGCCGTGGGTGGGCGTGCAGCCATACTGGAGGATATGATCATCCACAAGGACTGGCGTGGAATGGGCCACGGTTCAAGCCTGCTACAGGCAGCCATCCAAGCGGCGCGTGAGGCCGGCTGTAGGCGAATCACGCTGTTGACCGATGCAGATAACGCCGCCGCCCAGCAGTTTTACACCCGCCATGGTTTTGTGAAATCCACCATGCTTCCCATGAGGTTGCGGCTGGATTAGTCGCTGAATCGCGCTTACCCCCTTGAACCTCGCATGCGATCCAGCTAAACTACGCGGCTCGCTCTAACGAAGATAAATCACGGGCCACTCGCCCAACAGCAGCAGGTGCAGATATGGCACATAAAAAGGGACAAGGCAGCAGCAAGAACGGTCGCGACTCCAATCCGCAGTACCGCGGTGTGAAGTTGTACGGTGGTCAAACCGTTAAGACCGGTGGTATCATCGTCCGCCAGTGCGGCACGCCGTTCCAGGCTGGTTACATGGTTGGCCGTGGTAAGGATGACACCCTGTTCGCGTTGACCGACGGCACCGTCCGCTTCCAGGGGCGTAAGGTCTGCGTGGATCCGGTTCAAGCCGCTGCGGGCTGATTGAGCACCGCGCATCTTTAGATTTCCGAACGGGCATGCCCATGGTGTGTCCGTTTTTTCATGCGCGGGGTGATTGTGATATGCGATCCAGACGCTACAGTTGGTTGGTATCTGGCAGTATCTGGTTTAGACCAGTTGGAGTCGATCTTGATGGGCAGCTTAAGCGAGCCTTGGAATACGATTCAGTGCCGGGGCAGTGCTGAACTCGGGCAGGCGCTGCGCCGATTGATTCGTACGGGCAGTGTCGGTGGTGGTGATCCCTTGCCTTCTGAACGGGCGCTGGCTGAAGGCCTGGGCATCAGCCGCACCACAGTGCGCGTGGCGTTGGCTGAATTAGAAAATGAGGGGTTGGTGGTAACGGGGCACAAGCGCGTGCGCCGCGTGGCGGATACGGCAATGTCTCCGTTGCTCGAACACGCGGTGGCGGTGTTAGCCGATCAGCCGGTGATTGATCCACGCCTGGCGCCGCAGCAACCCGGTTGGCCTGCTCATGTTCAAGCGGCTGCGGCCAGTCGGCTGCAGCACGATGGCTGGCAGGCATTGGCGTCGGTGGTTTTTCCCGACGTTGAGCAGGCAACGCAAAGGGTGATTCGCCTGCGTCCGGCAGGAATCGTTGTGGCTTTCGATTGCAGCGAACCAGGGCCCGCTCAACGCGTGTTACCGCTCCTGGATGGCTCGGGCACGCCCTTTGTGATTCATTGCAATGCTTCGCATGACCTGACTCAGTATGATCGCGTGTGCACCAGTCATGAAATCGGTGGAAAATTACTGGGTGAACGCATTGCCGCGTCCGGGGGCAGGCATGTGATCAGGCTTTATCGAAGTCCGGTTGAGCCACCATGGCTTGCGGCGCGAGATGCCGGTTTGTCACAAGCATTGAATGAGGTCGGTTTGCCTGAACCGCGCGCCATCCGCGCTGAACGTTTCGCTGAAGTGGACGATCTTGGAAGTGCGAACAACTTTGATATGTTCAGCCGGCTGTTCTTCAGCTACCTGTTTGAGATGTTCAAGGAGCAGCCGGAGATCGATTCAATCGTCACGTTGAATGATCGGCATGCCTACGAGATAGGGCGGGCTTGCGAAATGCTGGGACGCCGTCCACATCATGATGTGATGATCTTCGGCTATGACAACTGCTGGGCAGAAGCGCCCGAGCGTGAATATCTGGACAACCCGGTCAGTGCGACCATTGATA
This sequence comes from Phycisphaeraceae bacterium, assembly GCA_028277685.1. GTDB lineage: Bacteria > Planctomycetota > Phycisphaerae > Phycisphaerales > Zrk34 > JANQFT01. The sequence continues at coordinate 10,477 of JANQFT010000093.1, read as the reverse complement.
AGCACTACGCTCAGATCGGTCATGAACTGGCGAACTTGATGATCGCACGTCTGGGTGGCGAACTGCCCGACAACCCGCAGTCGCTTCTGGTGGAACCAACTCTCGTCATACCAGAAGCAACCTGAGACATTCTGGTGCGAGCGCTCGGCGTCAGATCTGGGTGGTTTTTTTGCGCGCAGGGGCGTGGCGGATAAAAATCTTCATTTGAGAATTTCGTCATCTCTCAGGTAGAGAATGCTGTAAGTCCAGTGCAATTCAGCAATCTGGTGGTATGATATACCAGATTGACGGCAAGCAATAGGCCTTCTGGTGCCAAAAACCACATAAATGGCTATTGACAAGTAAAAATAGTGGGTTACATTTGGTATGTTAGTGGTATTCTGGTATGAATTGTGGTTGGGAGCTAGTCGCGCATGCCAACTTTGGCTGAGCCATGGAACCAGATTCAGGCCGCGGGAAGCACCGCATTGAGTCAGTCGCTCAGGCGTCTGATTCGTACTGGCGCGGTTTCCCGGGGTGACCCTTTGCCCTCTGAACGGATGTTGGCAGAAGGACTGAGTCTGTCGCGCACGACGGTGCGTGCAGCCTTGGCAGACCTTGAGCGCGACGGGCTTCTGCATGTGGGGCACAAGCGGGTGCGCCGCATTGCGACGGCGGGAGAAGGTCCTGTTCTGGAGCATGCGGTGGCGGTGCTTGGTGATCTGCCGCCGATCGACCCCACACGTGCGCCGCGTCAGCCGGGTTGGCCATCGCATATTCAGACGGCCGCGACCAGTCGTCTTCAACACGATGGGTGGCAATCACTTTCGACCATCGTCTCTCCCAACGTGCCGCGCGCCATGCAACGGGTGATGGCCCTGCGTCCAGCCGGGGTGGTGGTCGCGTTCGACTGCAGTGAACCACATCCTGGTGAGAAGCTTCTTCCGATCCTTGAAGAAAGCGGTATTCCGTTCATTGTGCATTGCGATGTTGCACACGACTTACCCCAGTTCGATCGTGTTTGTACGGATCACGCGATGGGCGGACGTCTGCTTGGGGAACACATTGCGAGCCTGGGCTGCCGGAACGTAATTCGCATCTACCGTTCACCGAATCAGGCGCCTTGGCTTGTGGCGCGCGATGGTGCGTTATGTGCCGCGTTGGAGCAGGCAGGGTTGAAAGCGCCGATGGCAGTGCGCACGCCGCGCTTCGCCAATATCGATGACCTGGGTTACGCCGGCAACTTCGAAATGTTCAGTCGACTGTTCCTCAGCTACCTGTACGAAACGTTCGAGCAGCAACCGGATATCGATGCGATTGTCACGCTCACCGATCGTCATGCATACGAAGTGGGACATGCCTGCGAAATGCTTGGTCGCAAGCCCGGTCGTGATGTGATGATCTTCGGTTACGACAACGCATGGGCAGAAGCGCCTGAGCGTGAATACATGGATAACCCGGTGGCTGCCACGGTGGACAAGCACTATCCGCGCATTGGTACTGAGATGGTGAAACTGTTGATGCAGCGCCTTGATGGCGCTCTGCCGAACGAACCACAACGCCGTGTGGTTGAGCCATCACTTGTGATGCCGGGCGAAGCGACACGGGCTTTCGGGGCTGAATAAAAGTGTTCCGGCTGGCGGGTCAATGGGGCCTGTTCACCGGAGGGAGAGCATATGCAAGTGGATAGAGAACTCTAATTGACTAAGGAGGTCCAACGATGACTCGAGTTCTAACAGCAGTAGCTTTAGTGGGTTTGTTGGCTGTGTCGGCCGAAGCCACGGTCATCGCGTACGACGGCATGGGGCCGAGCGCGACGGGCTGGGATGGCAATGGCTGGCAGAAGACGACTGGCTGGGCGGGCAACTGGGATACACCCGGCGATGGTCTGAGTTACCCCGGCATGTCTGTTGAAGGCGGACGCAAGGGCAAGAACGGGACGGCCTGGGCGCACCAGAACATGGGGTCGCAGGTTAGCAGTGGTGTGGTGTACGTCGCAGCGCTGGTCCAGCGCCATGGACGTGATAAGGCCTCGGTGCTCGTCGGTTCAGCTGATGATGCCGGCCGTTTCGTCTCGTTTGGTATTGATGTAGGCGACAACGACACCCGCGTATTCGTACTGGGCGATGGCTGGGTTGGCGGCGAAACTGGTGCCACTCCGATCCTCGCCGACAGCAGCGTCCATCTACTGGTGTGTGAGATCGACCTTGGTCAAGGTACAGCTGGGTTGTACATCGATCCCGTCTGCGATACCCCCAAACCGGCTGCGGCGGACATCACCCGTTCGATCACACCCGGGTCGGTAGGCGCGGTGGGCCTATTGACCTTCAGCGGTGACTTTAGTGTGGATGAGATTTATGTGACGGACGACTGGGCGGACATCGCTGGTGTCCCTGAACCGGCCAGCCTGGTGTTACTGGGGGTGGGTGGCCTGTTGGTTGCACGTCGCCGCCGCGCATGATTTCGCACGATGTCATCGAAGGGTGAATTCGATGACGGCAGAAGAATGACTCACGCAATGCACCGCTTGACGGCTGTGCATTGCCTTTTGATCCTTCATCAGGTTAAGGGGCACGATCATGCGTACCCGCACATCACAACATGCGTTCACTTTGGTTGAACTGTTGGTCGTTGTGGCGATCATTTCGCTGCTGCTCAGCATCTTGCTGCCCGCGCTCAATCAGGCTCGTGATGTGGCGCGAGACGTTAAGTGTACCTCCAATGTTCGCAGCCATGTTCTGGCCCAGATTCAGTTCGCCGCGGAGAACAGCGGACGAATCACTGCTGTCTATATGCCCACCGACGGCGGCAACGGACGCCAACTGGAAATGTGGTGGGGGTGGAATCCTGCTCGGTACCACTGGGGAGAAAAGCTCGTTGATGAGTACGGAGTGCACAAACAGGCGTTCCGGTGTCCGTTCTACGCGAGTGAACATCTGACTGGCGATGATGATGATATTGCCGCGGTGTATGGCATTAACCGGCATCTGTTTAGTGCGCATGATCCTGATTGGGATGGAGGAGATTCCTCTCCCGGCAACGGTACGGATGACTATGGCCCGCGCATTAACGATGTGACCATGCCTGCTGATAGCATCCTCGTGATGGATGGTAAGCAGTTGGATAGCATCGTCGCTTTTTGGACCGGATCGTTCGACATCGCCTTTATTCGCCACCCCGGATATGGAGCGAGTTACGGCTATTTCGATGGCCACGCAGTCAGCCGGCGCTTCAGCGACATATTCAAAACAGCCTATGTGCCCGAATGGGGTGTGAACAACAGCCTGAAGGAAGTCAGCGCAACGTTCAACGGCAATAGCTGGCAGGAGATTGAGAAGGTCTGTCCCGACTTCGCCGCATGGAAGTAGGATGTCGCCAGCCTCCTATGCGTTTGGCACAACGCTTCGATTGACCACCACTATTTCTGAGAATAGGTATGCCGCGCACACTCCCCTTTGGTTTGCTGCTCGTACTTTGCGCTTGCTCGATCGTATGTGCTGCAGGTTTGCCAGCGGTGATCGACTTTTCCAGCGCGCCCAGTCCCATCGTCTATGTGGCAAACAAACGCGGGCAGTGGGGCAGCATTGCCGAAGGACCATTCGGGGCCAAGAGGGTTGCTAAGCTTTCGTGGAACATCGCTGAGGCGCATCGTTTGTTGGAAGTGATCCTCCGTGATCGCCCGTTGTTGTTGGCTTTCGATGCGGGCGTCACGCTCACCGTGGAGGCAAACTTCAGTCAGGCCAACGGTGTGGCGGGCATGGCCATCCGCTGCATCGACGCCAATGGTGAAACGTATCAATGGTCCGTGAAGGGCAACCCGAAACTCAAGGGATGGCAGAAACTCAAAGTTAAACTTGACCCCGCCAAACACAACGGGCATTGGGGTGGCGATAAGAATCATGTGATCGATCCACCGGTGAAACTGTTGGGTTGGGCGATGGTGTTGCCGACGGATGCTCCGACGCCGGCTCATGTGTACGTGCGTCACATCAAGCGTAACGTGCCCAACCCCCGGCGTGTGAATCCCGCGGACATCACCCGTGGGCTGAAAGTCGATCTGGTGCCGAATCAACCGTTACCGTTCGTTACAGTTGGCAAGGCCGATGGTGCAGCACTTACCATCACCAATCCATTACCTGCGCCCACTTCGGTGCACGTCGATTGCACACTGACACCGTACGGCCAAACTCCCATCAAAGTCAGCAAACAGAATCTGCGTATTGGTCGATCTGCCACCGTACGCGTGCCACTGGGGAATCACCTCGAGCGACTTGGGCATTACGTGGTGCGTTACTCGGTGACGGATGCCACTGACACGGCGATCAAACTTCAAGGCACGCGCCAGTTGGTGCACTTAACACCGAATGATCCACGCGCCGTGCCGGATGATGGTTTCCTGTTCGGCATCTGTGCCCGGCTGGGTAAGCCCGGTACGGCAATACGCGAACGTAATTTCAAAGCTATCAGTTTGTTGGGCACCAATATCTTGCGTGGCGGCGGTGGTTGGCTGAATATTCAGCCGGATAGCCCCGATCAATGGAATTGGGCACACGACGATGCGCTGTACGCCGACTGCCAACGATACGGCATCAAGCAGCAGGCGTTCCTCGGTTACTGCCCGAAGTGGGCGAGTGGCACGCCGCTGGATCAGATCAAGACCTGGCACGACTGGGGCCCCAAAGCGCCGCCGTTGGATGCGTGGCGTGAGTACATCCGTCGCATGGCCGAACGCTACAAAGGCAAACTGAACTACTACGAAACCTGGAACGAACCGGACATCCGCTTCTTTCATGGCACCACGGAACAGTTTGTTGCCATGCAGAAGATCGCTTACGAAGAGATTAAGAAGGCCGACCCCAATGCCATCGTGATGACCGGCGGGTTCGCCACCGCGCAAGGCCATCCCGGTCACCAGGAAAAGCCCGACATGCAGGACCGCGTGTTGGCAGAAGGTGATTACGACATCCATGCCCACCATCAGCACGGTTCGTTTGATTACTTCGCGCGCCAGATTGATGGCCCGTTCGCCGCGCGTCGCGCTAAGCATGGTGTTACCGCGCCGATCTATTTCTGTGAGACGGCTGTTTCCAGTGTCGAAGGTAACATCACCGAAGCGGAGCAGGGGGTGCAGTTGGTGAAGAAGGTCCTGTTCAGTTGGAGCCGTGGGGCGATTGGTTACAACTGGTTCCTGTTGCGTAACCGGGGCAACGATGTTCATGACTCGGAACAGAACTTCGGTCTGCTTCGCCATAATTTTGACCCCAAACCAGCCTATGCCACCTATCAGGTTCTCATCAATCAACTGCATAATCGAAAGTACGTGAAGCAGATTGACCTTGGGCAAGATCGATACGGCTTTCTGTTTGGTCATGGTAATGATTACACATTGGTTACATGGAGCGAGCCGTCAGCCGGAAGCGATGAACAGATTGTCATCGATGCCCCCGGTGCCACGCCAACCGTGTACGACATCATGGGTAACGCGATCAGTCCCGTGATGGTCGATGGCATGCACGTGGTCGGGGTGAGTGCTGAACCGACCTGGTACGTTTTCCGTGGCTCGACATCCATCCCCGCCATACGTGCGAAGCTGGCCGGATCATCAGGTGTGGTGACCGCCTTGGTGGGTAAGCCGGTGGCAGTGTCCGTCGAGCTGACCAACCCGTTTCCGAAAACGCATACATTCGATATCGCCTGGCAAGTGCCCGATTCGCTGGCAGGCACCCCCGGTGATTCGGTGGTCACCCTTGCGCCTGGTGAACAACGCACGCTCACGCATGAATTCATCGCGGCCAAAGCGATGCTCGGGCAAACCGCGCCCGTGATTGTGGTGAACTACGCTCTGGCTGGTACCGCAGCAACGGGGCGGCTTTCCGCTCCGGTCGAGGTTGCTCGTCTGATCATGGACGACAACCCCAAACGTGCAGCAGATTTTCACGTGGATTCCCACGCGTTCGTGGTCGACACCGCCGCCAATGATCCCACCAGTTCGCATATGCACTGGAAGGGCCCGGCAGATCGTTCCATGCAAGCCTGGCTCGACCTGCGCGATGGTGCCCTGCACATCAAGGTCGTGGCTCGTGATGACAAGCATCACCCCGAGGGGGAAGGCATGATGATCTGGCAAGGCGATAGTCTTCAGATCGCGATTCAACTGACCGGCCAGCGTGGCTGGTGGGAACTGGGTCTGGCCGGCAGCGGTAAACGGGCAAATGACGTGACCACATGGAACTGGATCAGGCCAAATGGATTCAAGCAGCAGGACTGCAAGCTGACCGGTACAGTCAATCGCACCGAAGGTAATGGTCGAACCATCTACGAACTGATCGTGCCGCTTGAGTCGATCGGCATGACGAAGCAGCACGCCGCGCAGGGCTTCCGTATCAACCTGTTGGTGAATGATCACGATGGACATGGTCGTGAGGGCTGGGTGCAACTATCCGACGGCCTGGCTATGTTCAAGGATGCCAGTCTGTATCCCATGGTGGTGTTGCAGAGTGCCGCGTCACCGTGATGCGCGATACGTTCGCGGACTTTGACCGGTTACAGCCTTGAATTGCCGACTGAACTGGAACAAGTCTGTATAGCCAAATGAGTCTGCTACCTGGCTGATTGTACGATTCGTTTCCAGTAAAGTGGCTGCCGCGCGCTGTACGCGTTGATGGACGATCCAACTGCGTGGTGAAACACCAAATGTCTGCCGGAAGCGGCGGGCAAAATAGTCTGCAGTTAAACCCAAGTGTGCCGCTAAGTCAGCGGGGGACAATCTGACTTGGCGATCGGTATTCACCAGACGAAGCAAGCGTTCACGTTGATGTTGTGTCAACCCTTGCGTTTGTTCTGTGTGATGATTCAGGCGGGCAGTATCAATGAGTAACCCGGCCAGTAGCGCGCGGCAACGCAGGTCATGGTGAGCTTGTGTGTCGTGCGCTTGTTCACGCAGTGCAGTCATGCCTGGTTCAAGTGACCACGCATCATGCAGCACGTGTATGAAGGGCTTCGGTGGTTTGCATGACAAACGCGTGAACATCGGACGCAGATGAATCACCGTGAACGGTCGACGCGGATCAGCATTGCGCACCGTGTGCTCGATGCCAGGCGATAGCCAGAGCAAAGATCCCGCCGGCAGATGCAGCGATTGGCCGCTGGCTTGTCCGGCCATCGTTTGGCGAACCACGAAATAGATCAAGTGATCATCAAGACGCCGGTTGCGGAATACCCAATGAGCATCGACACGCCTGCGTCCAGCAACCGTAAATTGAAGATGATTTGTGGTGTCAAGGAAGACGTCCAGCCAGGCCTTGATATTGTTGGTGCTCATCGTCACAGTATGACATATCACCGGAATATCACAAATATAAACCTGCTGATGCCATGGCAAGTGTTCCTTCTGTGTGCCATCATCTGGTGGACACACCCGGCAGAGGCTTTGCTATGGTAACCACCACGACCACGCAGCAGATGACCAGTCGCGAACGATGGCTGGCGGCCCTCGACTTTCAGCCGATCGATCGTTTGCCGTTCTGGCCCAAACTCACTCAGTCATACGGCCAGGCGCAAACCACGCAGTTTCAGGACTGGTCTATCACCAAGTTCCACCAATTCATCGGCAGCGATCCACACGAATGGTCTGGCGGATGTGTACGTAGTGTGCGACCAAATACCGATTACCATTGCGAACGCATCGGCAACACACGCCATGAAGTGTTCACCACCCCTCACGGCACGCTGGAGCGCACGTACTTGTTTGACGATGCCTCGCAATCCTGGCATCCAACGCGCTTTCCCGTGAACAACGTGGAAGACATCGAACTGCTGACCGATTGGTTTGCGGATGAACACATTGAACTCAATGCCGATGCGCTGGTCAATACAAAGAATCGTTGTGCGAGCATTGGTGAGGATGCAGTGTCGGTGCACAGCATTGGCGAGTCAGCGTTGATGATCTGGGTGGAACACTTGGCCGGCATCGAGAACGCTCACTTTCTGCTGGCGGATCATCCAGACGAAACACTCGCCTTGTTTGAGGCCATCCAATCCAACCTGCTGCGTCGCATGCAGATCACGGTTGAACATCATCCGGCCGACTTGCTGTACCTCACCGAAAACACATCCACCACACTTATCTCCGTCGATCAGTACCGCCAATACAACTGGCCGCACCTCAAGGCATTGGCCGACGTTGCGGCGAAGGCGGGGCGTCGCCTGATCCTGCACATGTGCGGCCATCTCAAGGCATTGCTTGACGATCTGGAACGCTTACCCACAACAGGCTTCGAAGCCTTCACCGCGCCCACATTGGGCAACACCACGCTGCTTGATGGTCGCACGCACTGTCCCACTAAGGCGTTGATCGGTGGCACGCATGCGATGATCTGGCTGGAAGGTGAACAGACCATCATCAACTTCATCCGCGAGCGTCTGGATGAACTGCCGCATCACCGAGGCATTGTCGTCACCAGTGCCGGCGTGATGCCACCTGCGTGTCCGCCGCAACGCATCAAGGCGGTGTGCGATTGGCTACGCACCTATCCGTTCAGGCTGTGAAATCACCCCGCGCTTCGGTCCGATGCAAACAACACGCGACTGTATTTCACGCGGCATGATTTGATTTGCGTGTTGTCGCTTTGGATCATCTCATTCAACATGCTCACGCCGCTGCGTCCGACTTCCTGCAGGGGCACGATTGCGATGGCCGGGCCTTGCAGAATTCCCTCGATACGACTGCGATGGTAGAAGCAGAGCACTTCCACCGGACGACTCATCATGGATGCGATGTGCATGGTGGTGCCGGTGCGACCATCGTAACACACCAGGGCATCCATATCCTTCTGCTTATTGATCCATTGGGCCAACGATGCATGCACGCGGTTGCGTTCGATCATGTCATTCGGCTCAATGATCTGTGGCTTCAGCCCATGGGCGAGCATCGCTTTGCTGTAGCCGGTTTCGCGATCGGCCTCGGAGTAATGCGGCGTGGCGTACTTCGGCTTGTTCATATGCTCGATGCCGCGCACGTACCCAATCCGCCGATGACCACGCTCGATTAATCGTTCCACCGCCAGTTTTGCACCGTGAATCTCATCGGGATACACGCAGTTCTTTGCCGCCTTCGTGTGGGCCCACACCGCGGGAACGCCGTAGCTGGCCACCACCTCGCGGAAGCGTTTGGGGATGTTACGTCCATAGTGCACGATCAGGCCGTCGACACTGAGTTCACGCAGCATCCGAAGGCCTGCGCCTTCCTCGGTGATCTGCTCTTCGTCGGTCACCTCTGCGTAAAGTAGATTCAGGTCGAGTTTGTCTGCCGCCTTTAGTGCGCCGGACGTGAGTGATTGCTGTTGGCCCCCGATGTCGGTTCGTGTCACCATGGCGATGGCATTGAATCGTCCATGCGCCACGGCCTTGGCAGCGGCATTGGGGCGATAGCCCATGTCACGGGCGATCTTCTGAATCCGTTCGATCTGCGCGGCGGAACTTTTCCACACACCGCGCGTGCGTCCGTTCAGGATGTTCGACACGGTGATGCGCGACACGCCCGCCGCTTCGGCGATCTGAGCCATGGTCACGCGTTTTGCCGCCTTTTCAGCCATCTGATTTGCGCTTCTCCAAAGCCACCAGACAAAAGCAGGCCGGCAACACGCGGCTGCCGGCCTGCGAGTGATGACATCGTATCGTTACAAGGCCTTGCGTGCAGCCGCCAACGCCTCAAACGCGCGGTCGCGTGTTTCAGCCATGTTGCGCATGTTGGCTGCAGTCTCGGCTTTCGCCTGCTCGAACATCTCCGCATTCGGCAGCACTCGCCAACCCCAGGGTGATCCCTTGGTCTCAATTCCCTGGGCGGTGACCAGTTCGTTTTCCTGCTTGCTCAGCAGATACACCAGCGCGGGTGTGCGGGTCAGCATTTCATCCAGCACGGAAAGCGGACTGTCATGATGCGGCTCATGCTGGAAGCACGGCCGAGTTCGGATCAGACCCAAGCCCTGGTCAAGCTGGCGCGTCAGTTCAGTAAATGCTTTGCGTGCTTCGCTTATGTGCTTGGTCACCGTGCCATTCAGTTGTGCTTCAACCCACCGCAACCAGGCGATGAGTACGCGTGATCTTGTCCACACCATGCCGCCGAACGCGGTGTCCAATCCGTGAATCATCTCGAAGTCGTATGTGGGTTCGGCCATCTGTTCGATGTGCTCGGCCGCGCATCGCAAGGCGCGACTACCCATCTCGAAAGTTGTTTCCCACGGCGAGAAGTAATGCTGCCATCCGCCGTGGCCCGGTTCGCCGTTGTCGATTGCCTTTTGTCGATGTTCGAAGTTTTTCCGCTCGATGCGGTAATCGCGGTTGTATTGCGCCGCGTTTTCCAGTGTGCGTGCGATGCGTTCACGGGTGGCGACCGGTTTGCCTTCGGAGATCGTAAACACCGGGTTGCGCACCGCCTGGTCCGGATGCAGGATGATGCTGTACCAGTCATCAGTCGGCACCGGCCAAGTGGGGCATTCAC
>JANQFT010000090.1 GCA_028277685.1 Phycisphaeraceae bacterium | reverse complement strand
TGACTGGCTCGTCGCTCAAACGCTCCTGGAAGCGTGGCCACGGTGAGAGGCAAGTGATCGGCCGTCTTCACCAGACGACTGTCCAGCGGCAGTTTCAGTTTGGGATCGATCACTACCCGCCGCGCGACGCGTCGCACTTTGACATCGCGCGCATTCAGTGTGGGGTCATCCGCCAAGGCCGTGCCGATGCCCACCACCACGGCATCGATGCGGGCGCGCAGTTGATGCACCATCCGACGCGACTTCTCGTTACTGATCCACTTGCTGTCACCGGTGTGCGTGGCGATGGCGCCATCCACCGTGGCTGCCCACTTGGCGATGACGTAGGGCAAGCCCTGCGTCACGCGTTTGGTGAACGGAGTGATCAAGGCTTCCGCTTCATCCCCGCAGACACCGACGGTCACCTCAATCCCCGCGCGGCGCAACTTGCGTATGCCACCGCCCGATACTTCCTTGAACGGATCGCGACACCCCACCACCACGCGTTTCACCTGCGCTTTGATCAATGCATTCACACAAGGCGGCGTCTTGCCGTAATGCTTACACGGCTCAAGCGTGACATACGCCGTCGCCGCCTTTGCTGCCCGCCCCGCGTTCGCCAGCGCGTTCACCTCGGCATGCGGTCCACCGTACTTTCGGTGGTAACCTTCGCCGACGATCTTGCCGCGTTTTGTAATCACGCAGCCCACCATGGGGTTGGGTTCGACGTAGCCTTCTGCTCGCCGGGCCAACCGCAAAGCGCGCTGCATGTATGCCACATCGTTCATGCCCCTTAGTGTACCGCCCCGCCGTCAGGGATGGGAACGCCCCGACACCGGTTCGCATCAACGCGAATCCAATTTCCGGTATGATTAATGCACTGGGCGGTCGCCGCGATCACGCGGTGCGCCCTGCATACTTGAAAGGGAAACAATGATACCCGGCATCTTTGAGATCCTTCTGCTCGGTGCCTGCTGCTTCGCTCCGTTGCTCCTGATCGCCGTCGCGCTCTGGGGTGTGGGCATCTACAACGGCCTGGTCAAGCTGCGCATCCAGTGCGAAAACGCGTGGGCGCAAATCGATGTGCAACTCAAGCGACGTTACGACTTGATCCCCAACCTGGTCGAAACCGTGAAGGGTTATGCCGGTCATGAAAAGGAAACCCTCGAAGCCGTGACAAAAGCACGGCAGCAGGCCATCGATGCTTCGAGCATTCAGGATCAAGGCCTGGCGGAAAACCTGCTCACCGGTGCCTTGCGTCAACTGTTTGCCGTGAGCGAAGCGTACCCCGACCTCAAAGCCAACGAGAACTTCATGCAGTTGCAGGAAGAGCTGACCAGCACGGAAAACAAGATCGGCTTCGCCCGTCAGCATTACAATGACACCGTCAGCCGCTTCAACACCCGCTGCCAACAGTTCCCCTCGAACATCGTGGCCGGCCTGTTCAAGTTCGACGAGCGCGAATTCTTCGAACTCGAAGAAGAAGCCGCGAAGGAACCGCCGAAGGTGGAATTCTGAGGAAGGAATGTTTGATCTTTCGATCGACGATGTACGATCTGAAATCTGAGATTTTAAATCTGCACGCGCCGGTAACATCAACATGGCAGATAGTAACCAAAGATCGAACATCGAAGATCATACATCGAACATCTCCGCCTACCCCCCCGATGTCACTTTTCACGATCTGATTGCGCAAAACAAGCGCAACAGCATCCTGCTGATCGTGGGCATGGGCGTGTTGGTCGTGGTGGTGGTGCAGGCGATTGCGCTGGGCATCATGGCCTACGTTGGTGCAGGAAGCGAACAGAACGTATTCAGTATTCCCGGTTTGATTCTTGCCGGGTTTGCCTCGGTGCTCGTGGTGGTGGGTGCATCCACGTGGAGCTATTTCCAGGGCGGCAAAACACTGCTCAGCATTGCCGGTGCGCGCCCCATCGAAAAGAAGGACGACCCGGAACTGTTCAACGTGGTGGAAGAGATTTCCATCGCCGCGGGCCTGCCCATGCCTTCGATTCACGTGATGGATGAGCCGGCCCTCAACGCATTCGCCACCGGGCGCGATCCCCAGCACGCCGCCGTGGCCATCACCACCGGGCTGCGCAAGAAACTCAAACGCGATGAACTGCAAGCCGTGATGGCGCACGAGATCGCGCACATTCGCCATTTCGACATCCGCCTGACCATGATGGTGGCCACCATGGTCGGACTGATCGTACTGGCGTGCGATGCGATGTTGCGCATCGCCTGGTACGCCCCACGGTCGAGCAAGCGCAGCAGCAAGGAAGGCGGCGGAGCGCAGGCGATCATTCTTGTTCTTGCAATCCTGCTGGCCATCGTCGCTCCGATTCTCGCTTCGTTGATTCAGTTCGCCATCAGTCGTCAGCGTGAATACCTGGCCGACGCCGGGGCCGTGGAACTGACGCGCAACCCGCAAGGCCTGGCCAGCGCGCTCAGCACCCTTGCCAGCGACACCACCAAAATGCAGCGTGCCAACCGTGCCACCGCGCACCTGTTCATCGTGAACCCCATCCTGAATGCAAAAGGCCGCGAGAACCTGAACAGCGCCTTCGCCACCCATCCGCCCATCACCGAGCGGATTCAGCGCATTCTGGCGCTGACGAGGTAGCCATGTGATATCTGATATGTGGTATGTGGTATGTGAAGGTGGCTAGCCTGATCGGACATACCACATATCAGATATCACATACAACATTTCTCCCGCGCTTGACGTTGCCCCCCATCCCCGGTGAAATGACATTTCATCCACGGAGTGCCCATGTCAACGCAACCGAAATATAAGCGTGTGCTGCTGAAAATCTCCGGGGAGGGGTTGTGTGAAAAAGGCGGCAAGGGCATCGATGGTGATGCACTTGAAGCCGTGGCGAAAGAGATTCTTTCCGCCAAACAACTCGGGGCGGAAATCGCCGTGGTTGTGGACGGAGGCAACCTGATCCGCGGCGGAAAACTCGCCCAGCAAGGTCACATCCCCCAGGCCACCGCCGACTACATGGGCATGCTTGGCACCGTGATCAACGGCCTGGCCATGAAAGAGATGCTCGAAAAACTCGGCCAACCCGCCCGGGTGCTCAGTGCGATCAACCTCACTGCCGTGGCAGAACCGTACATCCGCGGCCGGGCGATTCGTCACTTGGAAAAAGGGCGCATCGTCATCTTCGCCGCGGGTACGGGCAATCCGTTTTTCACCACGGATACCGCCGCCGCCCTGCGAGCCACGGAAATCGGAGCCGATGTGTTGCTCAAGGCCACCAAGGTCGACGGTGTATACGACAAGGACCCCGTCACCAACTCCGATGCCGTGCGTTACGACGATCTCACCTTCAGCGATGCGATCAACCGCCAACTGAAGATCATGGACACCACCGCGTTCAGCATGTGCCAGGAACGCGACATCCCCATCATCGTGTTCAACCTGCACAACACCGGACACATTGCCGACGTGGTGGCGGGCAAACCGCACGGCACACTCATTCACAACTAAACCCATCAAGGCGGAGAGTTGGCCATGGCCATGGACATCGACGAAATCCTGCTCGACTGTGAAGACCACATGGACAAAGCGGTGGACTACCTCAAAGGCGAGCTGCGCGGCGTGCGCACCGGCCGGGCCAGTCCCGCGCTCGTCGAGTTCATCAAGGTCGACTACTACGGCTCGATGACCGACCTGCGACAACTCGCGCAGATCACCGTGCCCGAACCCACCCAACTGATGATCAAACCCTTCGACGCTTCCGCCGTCGGCGCGATCGTCAAAGCGGTGCAATCCGCCGGCCTGGGCTTGAACCCCGTGGCGGATGCGAAGGTCGTCCGTCTGTCCATCCCCCCACTTTCCGGCGACCGCCGCAAGCAATTGGCCGGCTCACTCAAACAGATGGGCGAGCAAGCCAAGATCGCCGTGCGCAACACCCGCCGCGATGCCAACAAACACATCGACCAGGCGGAAAAGGACAAAACCGCCGGCGTCACCGAAGACCAGGCCAAAGATGCTAAAGACGAAGTGCAGAAACTGACCAAGAAGCACGAAGAACTGATCGAGGCACTGGTCAGCACCAAGCACAAGGAAATCATGGAAGAGTAGCGGAAAAGTCGGAAGTGGGAAGTCGGAAGTGCGAAATGCGGTGTGCGGTGTGCGGTGTGCGGTGTCATCCAAATTTAGCGCCGCGGCTTGCCGCGTCCGCCATCAATAGCCGCGGGTTACCACCCGCGGCTATTGA